>CAIYZD010000525.1 GCA_903930585.1 uncultured Geobacteraceae bacterium
ATCTATTCTAGCGAAGGCATCGATTGACGTAGAATTTAGTTTGTAAAGTAATTCGCATGAGTGAACCCAACGACGCACCAATACCTCGAAAAGTTCATGCTATTGTATGGATTCTGACAGGTGTTGTGCTTTTCCTTATTTTTTGCATTTGCGCTATTCTTGCTTTTTTTTTAGTTTATGGACAGAAATTAATCTACATTCTCTAAGGGGGATATATGAAAAAGAATGCCTTATCATCAATGGTACTCATCGCTTTTCTTCTGGTTAGCTGCGGTACTTCATCTGGAAATAATGGCTATATTGTTCCCCAGCAAATTAACGATCCTCAAATATTGGAGAGAACGCCAATAATCGAAACTCAAATAGAACGAGTAAATAATTGTGATGGAGCTAATCCAACTTATACCGTGGGTTATAAAACTATTGAAACTCAAAAGGCAACCTTTCAAGTAAGTGTAGGAGCGGGTGGCTTGGTCACAGGTACTCCAATTCCATCCGAATTAGAAGTTCAACTAGAATCCAGCATAACAGCCGCTTTGGCCAAAGACTATGGTTTGACTGCTGAAAAAAACCACGATATCACCCTTAGCAATCCTCCGGGTACATATCTTGAACACACCATACAATGGAAAGTCACACGCGTCAAAGGTCTTTTTGATGTCATTTATGGAGATGGCAAAGCTCAGGTTACTTTCGATAAAATTGCGAATGTCGAATTCAATAATCGCACAAGCAAGTCTCTCGGTTGTGGTAATAGCAGTGTCATCCCATCATTGCCGACCTCTGGAATTTCAACCGAAATTCCAATCCCATCCACGGAAACACAACAGCCCGTTTTCCAGTCAACTGCATCGTTCACCACAAACAAAACGTAACCCGGCAAACTGACTGTATTTGCCAGTTGAGCATCGAGCGTCTTTACCAATTGACCTTTGTAGATGATCTCGTATTTGCGCATGGGGGGAGTAACGATGTAGGTGCTGGATTCTGTCATGCCCCAATCATAGCACATGCATTCTAATATTCTCTGCGAGAATCGGACTTACGGCAACAACCTAGAAGGCTGGCGCTCTTCCATCGAGCTACGAGGTTGTGCGAATAAGGCTGTTTTCGTTCAAGTTTTCATAAAAGCCCAGCGCAGGTATTGTCAGCAATTCGCATTCTTGGCAACTGGTATCGCGTGTTCGTCTTGGATAAGCATATCAAGTCAACGTGCCGTGTGCTGGTTATTTCCAAACCCATTAGAACAGAAAAGGCCTGCTCCTTTTTAAGGAAGCAGACCTTTGTTGTACCTGGAAACCTTACGCCTTGTCAGAGCCTAATAACCCGAGATTTTGGACTGATGAATCCCGGCAGCTGGTTATGGTGTGAATTACAGCAATGCGTTTTTCTTTATTCCCGCATCAAAGCGTGAAATCCGGCTTGTTGGAAGTGGTTATCGGTGGTTAATGCTTCTGTAATTTCGTGTTCCTGCATGACGATAAAAGAGATGCAATCAATCAAGCCCCAATCTTTATCTGCGCGTTTGACAAACAAAGTCATTCCTTTTTGGTATAACTCTTCAGAAAGTGGCACAATGACAACGCTCTCATCTGTCTCCAGTGACCGAAGTAATGCAACGCTTGCTTTTCGGAATGGACGTTTCGATAGCGCATTCCCAATCTCAAGCAAAATAGCGCGCGTTGTAACCAAGATAACACCGTCTAATTCTTCGGAAAGCTGGACAGCCTTTTCATGAAACGAATCTGTCTCGCTCGATAACGCAATGGCAAAGGCGCTATCGAGGAAAATTTCACGTTTCATCTATTATGCCTTTCCCCCACTGTAAAGATATTCATCCAGGTTTTCGGCAAGATCAGTCGGCCCTTTTAACTTAAGCGCGCGGGCCGTTGCCAAAAACGAATTCTTTTTGGCACGCGCAGGCTTTACTGTCGTTACCGTAATACGGATACGTGTATTGGGCTCCAGCTTCAGTGGCAAATCCGGACGGATTACTTGGCCATCATAAACAGCTTCAATTGTTTTCAAGACCATAGTCATAATCCTCTCATGGCTTTATTCTACACCGATTCATGTCACAGAAACTCCGTGGATTCCGCCAAATAGAGGGCAATTTGGCGGAATCCAGGCGAAAAATCCTCACTGGTGGGCAAGTCCACGTGTCAGTTGCTCGCGTTTTTTCGGGTTTGTAGCCATTTCAGAGCGTCAGCTGCACGAGGATGTCCAAGCTGTCTGGCTTTAAGGAAACAGGTTTCAGCTTCCA
Organism: uncultured Geobacteraceae bacterium; assembly: GCA_903930585.1. Lineage (GTDB taxonomy): Bacteria > Desulfobacterota > Desulfuromonadia > Geobacterales > Pseudopelobacteraceae > JACRCG01. The sequence continues at coordinate 2,264 of CAIYZD010000525.1, forward strand.
GAAAGCGACCTGTATTAGCCAGAACGCCACCCAGATAGTACCAAGCCTGAGCGTTTTCAGGTTCAGCTTGAACTATTTTACGCAGAAGGTTGAAAGCTTCAGGGTATTGTTTTTCTTTGGACAGACGGATGGCCTGTTGGAGTGGTTCGTTGACAGGCATTGCAGGGCTGGACTGCCGGATGCTCTTGACGCTGGTGGATACTTTCCTGGGTTTACTCACCCACAGAACAACAAAGATACCACCAACCACAGCCAAACCTAGGATGCTCAAACAGCCAACTATTGGAAGCAAGGCTGCATTTGCTACAGGGGATGAATTGTCAGAGCGGAAATCTGTTCTTTCCAGTGTACGAGTTTCGTCAATACTGCCGTCGCTTTGGTGGTCAATCAAGATTTTGACCTCACCCCCAGTGCCATAATGTCCGGGGCAACCATAACATGTGGAGGGCAGACTCACACCAGTGGTTCCGGGTCGGGCGGAAGTATCCGTCTGGAAAGCGACCAGATCAGTCTCAATACCGTCACTGTGAACGGCGGTTCAACCTATGCAGTGGGTGGCAAGGGACGCATTGCCATTTATTATTTCACATCGCTGACTGGGTATAATTGCACCAGCGGAAATTCGTGTTATGCTCAAAACAGCAGTCCGACCGCAACACCCAGTCCCACCAGCGCAGGGCCCACACCCACGCC
>CAIYZD010000526.1 GCA_903930585.1 uncultured Geobacteraceae bacterium
GTAAGCGGCTTGTTCTTGAATTTGTGTAGTTACTACAATTGCACCTATTTTACTGAAAGATATCGAATAATTAACTCCAACCCGAATAAAAAAAGTGTTTTTTAAGGTAGTATAATTTGAAGAAAAAACTAAGACTTAAATATACTATCAATAAAAACAGAAAAGCCCCGATTTACGGGGCTTTAAAGACTGTTTTCAGATTTAATTTATACGAAAAATAAAAGGGTCTATTTAAAATGGAATGTCATCATCCTGAAACGGTGGCTCTTCGTAGTTTGATCCGCTGCTTTTGGGCGCTGACGAAGAATCGCCTCCGCTCCTCTCGCCTTTGGGGGAGAGCATCTGCATTTTATCTCCGACAATCTCGGTAGTATAGCGGTCATTACCGGTTTTATCCTGCCATTTGCGGGTCTGCAAGCGGCCTTCGACATAAATGGTTTTCCCTTTAGTGAGATACTCACCGGAAATCTCGGCCAGCTTTCCCCAGAGTGTTATATTGTGCCACTCGGTGCGTTCTTCCCATTCACCTGTCTTTCCTTTGAATTTCTCACTGGTAGCAAGGGAAAAACTTGCTACTGCCTGACCTGATGCGGTGAAACGTACTTCGGGATCTTTGCCCAGGTTTCCAATCAGCATAACCTTGTTAAGACTGGCCATAATGCGCTCCTTTGTAGAATGTTATTTATGTCTGTCACTGGTTGATTAAGTTGGTACTGCTTACACGGCGGGATACTACATTACTTTTTCCCCAATCACAACACCCAAGCTTTCACACTTAAGCTTTCATAGTCGATATCTCCTTTCTGAATTTCCAAGCAGCATGTTTTTCAGAAGTGATTTTACGTATATTAATCAAAAAATAAGAAGCACTGCCGATTTATCCTAGTAGTACTGCCACTCCAAATCCTTTTACCTTTTCCCAAAACTTCCGGTCTGCCGTCAGAAAGCGGCACCCGAGCCGGGAAGCGAGAATATAATAGCCGGCATCATAGGCGCTGACCTTATGTCTCATGGCGAAGGCCATTGTTTCCATATATTCTGAATTATCGAGATCATGCACATTGAACTCAAAGGCGCTGATAAGCTGAAATGCTTCCAGTGCCTCTTCAGCAGAAAGTTTGACCTTGGTGGCAAGTACGTTGGCAATTTCATAGAAAAACAGTGCAGGAACGGCGATCTCGCTTTTCCCGCTTATGTGATCTTCACGAATGCGCTCTGCATGCCCTGCCCCCTCTTCATCGGCAAAGATCCACTTCAATGCAACTGATGAATCAAGCACAATCATTGTGCGTCCCTGCTTTCACGCACTGCCAGTACAACATCAAGCTGCGCCGTCACCTTGCGGTTGCGCTCACGCCAGGAATCCATTGCATTGGACAACGATTCAAGACGCTGGGCGCGGTTCTTTTTCTGCACCTTCTCCTCATATTCAGCGATGGAAAGAATGACGGCCAGAGGTTTATTGGCACGAGAGATAGTTACGGACTCGTTACTTTCAGCCACCATGTCAAGAATATGTCCCAGATTTTTTCTTAAATCCATAGTTGTCAGTTGCTGCATGGTACGACTCCCTTTTTTATATAGTGACTATATCATAGGCTATGATAGTCACTATGTCAATTCAACCAAGAGGCATTGAACTGAAAAAATAATACTGCAATCTCAGTTCAATAATGAACATGTCAATAAACCGACGCGTTCAATGGTTTGACGCGTTCGGGGGGGCGTAGTTGTCTTGCGAACACGGCCCACCGATGATGGTATCAGCGGGTTATATCCCTTTTGACGGTGAGCCCGGAGAATGTGGGCGCTCGCGGCATGAAAAATGCATATATAACTAGCTCTCATTACTATACGCACCAAGGCGGCAAATAGATACATTCCATGGCAAATGGCTCCGTAGAAGCAATAGAGTTACGCGGATTTCGCAAAAACTCGGACATCTATGTCGCCCTGGGGTTGATCGGCATTCTGGCGCTGATGATTATCCCACTGCCGGCTTTTATTCTCGATGTCTTTCTCGCTGCCAACATAACGGTCGCTCTGTCAATTCTGCTGATCTGTCTCTACACGATCCAGCCGCTCGATTTTTCGGTTTTCCCCTCGGTTCTGCTGGTTACAACCCTCTTCAGGCTGGCTCTCAATATCGCTTCGACACGCCTGATTCTGCTGCATGGCAGTGAAGGGGCCGAGTCTGCGGGCGCGGTTATCAAGGCGTTCGGCCAGTTTGTCGTTGGCGGCAATTATATTGTCGGTGCGGTTTTGTTCCTGATTCTTGTGATCATCAATTTTGTTGTCATCACCAAAGGCGCCGGACGTGTTGCGGAGGTTGCCGCACGCTTCACGCTGGATGCCATGCCGGGTAAGCAAATGGCGATTGACGCCGATCTCTCGGCTGGGCTGCTGACCGATAAAGAGGCGAAGCTGCGGCGCCTGAAGATATCCCGTGAAGCGGATTTCTACGGCTCCATGGATGGTGCCAGCAAGTTTGTCCGCGGAGATGCAGTTGCGGGGATCATGATCGTACTGGTCAATATCTTCGGCGGTTTGATCATCGGGGTCTGGCAGCAGGGGATGCCGCTTATGAACGCCCTCTCCAACTATACGCTGCTGACTATCGGCGAGGGGTTGGTTGCCCAGATTCCGGCCCTCGTTATTTCAACGGCAGCCGGTATCCTCGTAACCCGTTCCGCAGATGAAAATAGTTTTGGCCAGGAGCTTACCGGGCAGTTCATGAATTACCCGAAGGCTTTTTTCGTTGCCTCCGGTGTCATGTTTCTGTTCGCGCTTATTCCGGGACTACCGCACTTTGCCTTTTTGCTGCTGTCGGGCGTTACCTTTTTGATCGGCAAGATGGCGCGTGAAAAAGCGGAGGTTATGGAAGAAACCGCCGCACCTGAAGCAACCGCCGGCGAGGAGTCGATCGATCAGGCGTCAAATATCCGACCTCTGGATGTTCTGGAGTTGGAGGTTGGCTATGGCCTGGTGCCAATGGTTGATGCCGCACAGAATGGCGAACTGCTGGAGCGTATCCGCTCTATCCGCCGTCAGACCGCACAGAAAATGGGTTTTGTTGTCCCGCCTATTCATATTCATGACAACCTGCAACTCAAACCGTATGAATACAATTTGTTGATTCGCGGTGCCCGTGTGGGGGGGAGCGAGCTTACCGGCCAGTATCTCGCCATGGATTCGGGAGGCGTAACGGCCAATCTGCCCGGCATGACAACCAAGGAACCGGTCTTCGGGCTTCCGGCTGTCTGGATACGGGGTGAAGATCGCGATCAGGCCCAGATCAACGGCTATACTGTTGTGGACAGTACTACCGTCGTTGCTACCCATATCAGTGAAATTATCAAACGGTACTCTCATGAGTTGCTCGGCCGGCAGGAGCTGCAGCAACTACTTGATAATGTTGCTGTTTCTGCCCCAAAAGTTGTTGAAGAGCTGATACCGAGTCTGCTTAATCTCGGGACAGTGCTGCGGGTTGTCAAAAGTTTGCTCAAGGAGGGCGTTTCGGTACGGGATATGCGTACTATTCTGGAAACTCTGGCCGATTATGCCTCGCTTACCAAGGACCCGGACGTGTTGACCGAGTTTGTCCGGCAAGGGTTGGGGAGATTTATTGTCGACCAGTACAAAATGGATGACGACACCCTTTTTCTGGTTACGATGGACCGGGAAGTCGAAGATCTGATTGCCGAAGCGATCCAGCCGTCCGATCAGGGAAGTTATCTGGCTATTGAACCGTCCAGTGCCCAGCAGATTATTGCATCTGTCCGGAGCATGTCAGAGCGGTTCGGGGCAAGCGGAGCTCAACCGGTACTTCTTGCCTCTCCGTCAATCCGTCGTCACGTGCGAAAATTAATAGAGCGCTTTGTTCCGCACATGGCAGTATTGTCACACAATGAAATTCCTCAAAATGTCAAAATACAATCATTAGGGGTGGTAAGCTTCAATGTTGGTTAAAACATTCCAAGCGGCAAGCATGCCGGAAGCACTACGCATGGTAAAGGCGGAACTCGGCCCGGACGCCATGATACTCTCGACAAAAAAAGAGAAGACGGGCGGTTTCCTCGGCTTTTTCAGTAAGCAGGTTTACCGGGTAACAGCGGCGATGGATCCGGTGCGTAAAACCGCCCCGCCGGCGGCCGCTCCCGTTCAGTACCGTGAACCAGCGCCACGCGAGCGGACCGCACGGGAGGAGATGGAGAGTTCAATGCTGGCTCCCCTGGCCCGTGAACTGAAAGACCTGCGGGAAAAAGTGGAATCTCTCACCCGCCGTGAAGAAGAAATGCGCGCGGAGGCGAAGACGGCAGTTGGTGTGGAAACGGCAGAACTTGATGGCGGAATAAACATCAAAAATATTCCGCGCTCCGATCTGGAAGAAATAAAAAAGTTACTCCTTGCGACACTGGCAAAGAGCCAGGAGGGGGGGGCCAAAGATGTTCAGTGGCCGACGATCACCGATGAAGGTACTCCGAAAGTACCGTCGGGGGCTGATCTGCTTCCGGAAGATTCTCCCCTGGCACGGGAGCTGGCAACCAGCGGCGTTTCTACCGAGCTGATCAGGAAAATTGTCGATACGCTCAATACCCTGCCGTTGCAAAGCGGTAACCAGACAGTCAAGGGGCGGCTTGGCGAGACACTCGGGCGGCTGATCAAATTTGCCGGTATGCTCAAGCTGAAAAAGAATTCCCCCCGGATCATCGCTCTGGTCGGTCCGACCGGTGTCGGCAAGACAACGACAACTGCCAAGCTGGCTGCCATGTACGCTCTTAATCGGGGTAACAAAGTAGCGCTGATTACCATGGATATTTTCAGGGTGGGGGCGGTCGAGCAGCTAAAAACCTATTCGCGCATCATGGGGATCCCGCTGGAGGTCGCTTCGACCCCGAAAGAGCTTGAAAAAGCAGTTGAAAAACATTCGTCCTGCGACCTTATCTTCATCGATACCGCCGGACGAAGCCATAAAGACAAGGAAAAGCTCGATGAAATGAAGAACTTCCTGGAAGATAAAATTCCCATGGAGGTCTATTTATGTCTTTCAGCCACAACCAAGGATCGCGAACTGGAAGAGATTCTCAACCGTTTCAGAATTTTTCAGGTGAGTAAGGTGGTTTTTACTAAAATCGATGAGTGCGAAAGTTTTGGGAATATGGTCAATCTATTAATGAAGGACAATTTGCAAATTGCATATTTTACAACTGGTCAGCGTGTGCCCGAAGATATTGAAATTGCTACTCCGGCTAAACTGGCAGATATGATTTTTCATGAGGGGGCAGAATGAGCACCGTACCAGGAACGGGCGACCAGGCTGATACTCTCCGCCAGATGGCTCGCACAGCAAAAAGTAACACCAAGACAGATTCCCCCAGCGGTTTATCCGATCCGCAGGGTATTCGGGTTATCTCGGTAACCAGTGGCAAGGGTGGCGTCGGCAAGAGTAATGTCGTTTCCAACCTCGCCATAGCTCTTTCAGCCCAGGGGAAAAAAGTTCTGTTGATCGATGCAGACCTCGGGCTCGGAAATCTCGACGTACTGCTGGGGCTTTCGCCGGTTTACAACCTTAACCATGTCCTTAATGGCGAAAAGAGCATTATTGACATCCTGATCGACGGACCTGCCGGCATCAAGATCATCCCGGCAGGCTCGGGTATTCAGGAGTTAACAAGCCTGGGACAACATGAGAAGCTGAAACTGCTGGACGAGTTGGATATGCTTGAAGAGCAGTTCGACATCATGATTGTCGATACCGAAGCGGGTATTTCGGAAAATGTAACGTACTTCACGGTTGCCGCTCAGGAAATTTTTGTCGTGGTTACTCCTGAACCGACCTCCATTACCGATGTCTATGCCTTGATCAAGCTTCTGGCAACCCGCTATTCGGAACACCACTTTAAAGTGTTGGTCAATATGGCCAAGGACAGTGAGGAGGCGTTGGAAGTTTTTCGCAAACTCGCCAACGTGGCCGGCCGTTTTCTTGACATTTCGCTCGATTACCTCGGCTGTGTCGTCAAGGATGAAAAGGTTGTCGAGGCGGTCAAACGTCAAAAAGCCGTCACCGAACTTTTTCCCGATTCCGAGGCAGCCCAATGTTTCAATACACTTGCCAAACGGGTCATTGAAAACAAGCGCCAGAGCCGGATAAAAGGCAATATTCAGTTTTTTTTCCGAAGAATGCTCGATACTGCGGGAGGAAACTGACCCAATGACCGAGGTAGGCGATCTCGATACTGGTGCGTTTCAGTCTGCCGAACGCGAACAGCTGATACTTGATCATATTCCACTGGTGCGCTATCTGGTCGGCAGAATGTCGGCCAAACTTCCCCCGCATCTTGACCTGCAGGATCTGATGAGTTCAGCAATGATTGGCCTGATAAATGCAGCAGATCGTTTTGACCCATCCCGTGGAGTGCTCTTTAAAACGTTTGCCGAACAGCATGTCCGTGGCACGATTCTGGATGAACTCCGCTCATACGACGTATTGAGCCGATCGATGCGGGACAAATATAAACGGTTGGAACGGGAACTGCACGAACTTGAAAACCGGTTTGGGCGGCATCCGACCAGCGAAGAGGTTGCCGAAGCGCTACAAATGAGCCTTGATGACTATTATGAGCTGCTTGATGATGTTCACGTATTTACTTTTATCAGCCTGGATGACAGCTGGGAGGGGGATGATGGCAGCCCGCTTTGTCTTGCAGACGTCCTGTGCGAATCTGATGCAAAAAACCCGCAGCAACAGGTCATAACCATGCAGCTGGCTGAAGCGCTTGGAAAGGCTATTGATACATTACCCGAAAAAGAACGACTGGCAGTAACGCTCTATTATAACGAAGATTTTAATCTCAAGGAAATCGGTGAGACGCTTGGATTAACGGAATCCCGAATATCGCAGCTCATCAGTCAGGCGATGGTCAGGTTGCGCTCACGTCTCAGACTGCACCGCATCTAGCACACAAAGAGGAGAACCGGACATGAACAGTGGTATGTACTCGGCCGTTTCAGGCAGCCTGTCCGCCATGCACCGCCTTGATATAATCAGCAACAACCTGGCAAACATTAATACCCCGGGTTTCAAGAAGGATAAAATGTCCTTCGAAGGCTTGCTTTCCGGCAACGTCAACCCGCCTGTCGTTCCGCAGGGCACGACGGCTGATCCCATTTTACAGAAGGATTCCGTCTATATCGACTATGACAGCGGCCCGACCACGCAGAGCAGCAACACGCTCGATCTGGCGCTTGATGGAGACGGCTTCTTTGCCGTTACCACCCCCGAGGGAACCGCGTACACCCGCCAGGGTAATTTTCGAACGTCAGCCGACGGCACGCTGGTAACAGTGGATGGCTACCCGGTGCAAGGCGCAAATGGCGCGGCAATCCGCATTCAGGGGAGCAAGGTTGAAATTGACGCCAAAGGGGGGGTTTCCGTTGATGGTACAGCGGCGGGAGCTATCTCCGTCGTTGACTTTGGCAAGCCATACAACATGACCAAAATCGGCAGTGCCCTGTTTATTCCGGCAGACCAGCAGGCAACTCCCCAGGCAGGTAAAGCACAGGTTCTGCAGGGACACCTTGAAGGTTCGAACGTAGATGCCATCACGGAAATGGTACAGATGATCGAGACCAACCGCTATTTTGAGGCGTGCTCGAAAGTAATAAAAGGGTATGACGATATGGCGACCAAAGCGGCTAACGACATTGGCAAACTTTGATATTCCACGTACTAAACAAGGAGCAATACTATGATTCGTTCACTCTGGTCCGCAGCATCCGGCATGCAGGGACAACAGAAGACCATTGACGTTGTTGCCAATAACCTGGCGAACATCAGTACGACCGGTTTCAAAAAGAGCCGGGCGGATTTTCAGGATCTGATTTATCAGAACCTGAAAACGACCGGTTCGCCGGCTACCAACACGACGCAGGTTCCGACCGGCATCCAAATCGGTCTGGGAAGCCGTTTGGCCGCCGTTACGAAGATTTTTTCGCCGGGAGATTTCTCCCAGACCGGTAACGAGCTGGATATTGCCATCGAAGGAGACGGCTTTTTTCAGATTACCCAGCCTGACGGTGCTATCGGTTATTCCAGGGCTGGTGCCTTTAAACGCGACAGTACCGGGCAGATAGTGACGTCCGACGGTAATCCTCTTTCGCCGTCAGTCACCATACCGGCCAATGCCACCAAGATAAATATCGGCAGTGACGGCACCGTTTCGGTTCAGCTTCCCGGACAAAGTGCCACTACCAGTGTCGGAAACATCAAGCTGTCGGCTTTTTCCAATCCGTCCGGCCTCTCCAGCCAGGGAAGGAACATCTATATTCCCACAGATTCCTCCGGAACCGCAACCGAAGGGACTCCGGGACAAAATGGCCTCGGCACGATCACCCAGGGGCTTCTGGAAATGAGCAATGTCAATGTGGCTGAGGAAATGGTCAATATGATTGTCGGCCAGAGAGCGTATGAAGTTAACTCCAAGGCGGTGCAGGCTTCGGATGAGATGCTGCAGACCGCCAACAACCTGAAACGGTAGATACGGACCTGACTCATTATGAAACGTATATTACCATCCGCTTTTTTGCTTATTTTGACGTTGTTGTTCATTGTGCCGCGTCCGGCCCTGTCCGGCAGTGATCGGGAACAGGAGATTCGCACGATTGTCACCACGTTTGTTACATCCCGTACTGCAGGCATGGGATGGGATGTAACCATTCGCAGGATGGCCATCCCAAACGTTCAGAAACTCCCTGAAGGGAACATAGAGTACGAAATTGTTGCCCCGAAGCAGTGGGAAGGGTGGGGAAACGTCAGCATCGCAATTCTGGCCCGCCAGAAGGACAAGGTCGTACGCAATATTTCGGTGCAGATAGATGTGGAAGCGTTGGCAGACACGGTGGTTACGCTTCGACAACTTGACCATGGCACCGACATAACCGCAGCCGACCTGGTCGTCCAGAAACGGGAGATTACCCAGAGTTCCCATCTTGCGGCCCGAAAGGTCGACGAGGTGACCGGTAAAATAGCCCGTACGACCATCAGGGCCAATCAACCGGTTTGCTCTGATATGATTGAACGGGTGCCGCTGATAAAAAGCGGCCAGACGGTTACCATAATCGGCGAAAACGAGGTGTTGAAAATTTCCGTAGCCGGAATAGCCCATAGTTCGGGTGCCGTCGGAGATATTATTAGAGTCAAAAATATGACTTCTCTCAAGGAAATTCCGGCCAGGGTCATCGACGCATCTACCGTCCAGGTAGCACTATGATAGATACTCAGGTTGAAGGAAGGTTAATGAAATATACCCTGTTACTTCTGCTGGCACTGGTTTTCAGCGGCTGCGCAGTCGAAAAAACCGATATCAAAACCACCAGTGTTGAAGACCAGGTGACGAGACCGGTCCACGACTATTCAAACGGGTCGATCTGGCAATCGGCATCCGGTAGCCTGACGGAAGATTTAAAAGCCCGCCGTCGGGGGGACATCATAACTATCGTTATTTCCGAGACTGCCAGTGCTTCCAAGCAGGCAAACACCGGGACGTCGCGGGACAGCAGCATAAGTGCCGGAGCGCCGGGTCTGTTGGGGCTGGAAAATACCGGACTGTTTAAAAACAACTTTGCCGACCTGGCAAAGATTCTTAATGCCAGTACCAGTTCGTCTTTCAAAGGTGCCGGCTCCACTTCACGTCAGGAAAACCTTAACGCCACCATCACTGCACGGGTTATCGATGTCATGGCGAACGGCAATCTGCTGATAGAGGGACGGCGCAACATCAAGGTCAACGAAGAGGATCAGATTATCATTCTGGAAGGCACCGTGCGCACACGCGATATCGCACAAGATAACACAGTAAACTCGATCTATGTTGCCGATGCCCGCATCAGCTATTCAGGCAGGGGAATCATATCAGACCGCCAGAGTCCCGGTTGGTTAATGAATATTCTCGACAAGGTCTGGCCATTTTGATAGTCGCACCGGTGGAACCGTTATGAAGGAACATATGAAACTCTCGGTATCAGCCATACTTTTTATGCTTGCCATTCTGGTGACAACCACTGCTCATGCTGTCCGCATCAAGGATCTCGCATCATTTGAAGGGGTGCGGGACAACCAGCTGATCGGCTATGGGCTGGTGGTGGGTCTGAACGGTACCGGGGACAGCGATCAAACGATAATCCAGACGCAGTCCGTGGTAAATATGCTTGAGCGGATGGGGATCACCACGTCCCTCAATACCATCAAGGTAAAAAATGTTGCCGCCGTCATGGTAACGGCAACCCTTCCTCCTTTTGCGAAACAGGGAAATCGTCTCGATGTTCTGGTTTCATCCCTGGGTGACGCCAAAAGTATTGCCGGCGGCACACTGCTCATGGCGCCCCTTAAAGGAGCCGACAATCAGGTTTATGCCGTGGCACAGGGTTCTGTCCTGACCAATTCATTTGCGTTTGGCGGCCAGGGCGCCACCGCTCAAAAAAATCATCCAACCGCCGGACGGGTACCGAATGGTGCATTGATTGAGCGGCAACTCCCCAACACTCTGGTCGGAAAGTCCATCTTAGTACTGAATCTGAATGTTGCCGATTTCACAACCGCTTCACGCATCGTCACGGCGATTAACGACAAGTTCAAAAGCTCCGTGGCTGTCAGCAGCGATCCCGGTTCGGTAGCCCTTTCAATTCCGGAAGCGTATTCAAACCGCGCTGTTGAATTCGTCGCGTCTCTTGAGCGGCTTGAGGTCAAGCCGGATGTGTCAGCCAAGGTTATACTGAACGAACGTACCGGCACGATCGTCATGGGAGATGACGTACGGATTTCCACCGTGGCGATTACGCACGGTAATTTAACGTTGGTAATCAAGGAAACGCCCCAGGTATCTCAACCGTCACCGCTCAGTACGACCGGCGAGACCAAGGTCGTGCCGCGTACCGACCTGAAAGTGGAAGAAGAGAACCGGCGGTTGATGGTACTAAAGGAAGGCGCTACCATCGGCGATGTTGTGCGGGCACTCAACCAGATGGGGGTGACTCCGCGCGATCTGCTCAGTATCATCCAGGCCATCAAGGCGGCCGGAGCATTACAGGCTGAGCTTACCATCATTTAGAGCTAAACAGTACACCGGGCCGGACGATAAGAACTTATGGACATGAAAGTTGCGACAACAGTACCGGATGTATCCGACGGCGCGGCGGACAAGGCGCGCCTGCTGCAGCGAGCGTCCGTCAGCGGTGCGGGACTCACCGAAAAACAGCGGCAACAGGCGAAAAAAGTATCCCAGGATTTTGAGGCGCTCTTTGTCGGCATGATGATGAAATCGATGCGTGAAACCGTTGGCAAGGACAAGTTGACCGGAGGCGGTCACGGCGAAGAGGTTTACCGGTCGATGCTGGATCAGGAATACGCCAACGCTGCCGTGAAAAAAGGTGGCGGTTTGGGTATAGCAAAACTCATTGAGAAAGATATCATCCGCCAGGAAAGTCGAAAAGCTGTGCCGAAGATTGACCGTCATGAGTAGTCAGCGGAGTTGGTACCTATGGAACTGAAAAAACTGATCGAAGCTGCTTCCGTCCAGGCCGGTCACATGGATGCGTTACTTGCGGTTCTTGAACGGGAAACCGTCCAAATGGGCGCTGTCGATATCACCGCAATGGCCGATTCCAATAACGCCAAGGAAGAACTTATCAAAAAAATCGCCGAACAAGCCCCCCTGCTGAAGCATGCAGTATCCGCCGTGGCTGTACGTGAAGGACTTGCCGCTGATGCTGCATTCGGCGCCGTAGCAGAACGACTGGGGAAAAAGGGGCTCAAGGAGTTGCTTGCGAAGCAGCAGCATATGAAAACCACTGCCGATAAAATTCAGCAGGTTGCTGCATTAAACCGCGAGATTGCCGAAAGATTCGCTTCGACGGTTTCAACAACACTTACTCTCATCACCCGGCTGGTCAATCAGTCGAATGTGTATGGTTCTTCCGGCGGGTATCAGCAACGCCGGACCAGTGCCATCATGATCAACATGGAGGCATGAAATGGGACTTTCCGCAGTAATCACGGCGGCAAGCAGCGGCCTTAACGCCTATCAGATTGCAACCGACGTAACGGCTGAAAATATTGCCAACGTGAATACTGCCGGCTACTCCCGTCAGACGGTTCAGCTTGAGAACGCTCCTCCGACCACACACGACGGTTATCCTCTTGGCTCCGGAGTCCAGGTTGCGTCGATTACCCGTTACTACGACAGCCTGATGCAGCAGCAACTGGTAAATGCCGGGACATCACAGGGATATGACACGCAGAAATCAACCGTACTCCAACAGGTTGAACCGACGTTCAACGAAGTCGCCAATGACGGCCTCGGGGCTGCCATTTCCAATTTTTTCGGTGCCTGGCAGGATGTTACCCTGAATCCTGGCGGCACTTCAGAGCGCCAGGTAGTTATGACCAGAGCCCAGATTCTGACGGATAATTTTCATTCAGTCAGCAAGAGTCTCACCGATGCCGCCGCCACCCAGAATAGCTCACTTGTTCCGCTGACTGACAGCATCAACAGCACCCTTACCAACATTGCGCAACTTAATCAGCAGATCAAGGGCGCAGCAACGGTGAGTGGAAGTGCCAATGAGATCAAGGATCAACGCGACCAGCTGGTGAGTGATCTTTCCCAAAAGCTGGGCTTTAAATATACCGAAAATAGCGACGGTACGACGGATATTTATTTAGCAAAGGGAAACACAAACTATTATCTGGTCAAAGGTGCCGATGCCGGATCTCTTTCCGTCGCTTCCGCTCCACCGTCAGGTAACTACACGGTGACGGCACATGATGCCTATGGTTCAACAACAACGATTGACAACTCAGTCTACTCGGGGCAGGACGGCGGTCAGCTCTGGGCTACTCTCCAAATGCGCGACACGATTATCCCCGGCTACCTGAGTCAGGTGGACACTTTAGCTAAATCCGTAACAGACGCGGTAAATACCCAGCATGCGGCTGGCTTCACTCCTACCGGTGCGACGGGGCAGGACTTCTTCACCGCTTCTGCAACGGTTGACGGTTCAGCAGCACGCTTTTCAATCGCCGCCGGATTAACAACTGCAACTATCGCTGCTTCAGGGAGTGCTGGCACTCCGGGCGACAACAGCAATGCACTTGCCATGGTTCAGCTCACCAGTAGCTTAACCGTACCATCAGGGTCAGCTACCTCTACATTCAGCAGTTTTTACAGCAACCTCGTGAGTCAGGTCGGGCTGGATGTTCAGGCCAGCAAAACGGTTGTAACCCAGGATGCGGCCTTTACCAAGCAGTTGACGACCCTCAGGGATTCCAATTCCGGCGTATCGCTGGACCAGGAACTGTCCAACCTTATGAAATACCAACGTTCATATCAGGCATCGGCCAAAGTGCTTACAACTGCCACCGATATGATGGATATGGCTCTTAGCTTGATCCGATAGGAGAACATGTATGCGCGTAACCCAAAATATGTCATCTAATAACGCCATTTATAATCTTCAGCAGGGAGCGGCCAGGCTTGCCAAACTGCAGGATTTGACCTCATCCGGAAAGAACGTCAATACGCCGAGCGACGATCCGATTGCAGCACGGTTGCTTGTGGATATCGGCGACAAGCTGAAATCGTCGGATCAGTATGCCAGCAACATCAGCAAAGCAACATCCTGGCTGGATTATACCAGTACAGCCCTGACCGGAATGTCCGACATCATCAACCTTGCCGAAAAAGTTGCCGGGAGCATGAACTCCGGAAGTGCAGATGCGAGTATCCGGCAGAGTGCTCACGACCAGCTGGTTGAATTGAAAAAGCAGATGGTTGATTTGGGCAATACGCAATATGGTGATCAGTACATTTTTGGTGGCGCCAGCAATACTACCCGTCCGTTCAATCAAAATGATAATACGTATACCGGTGACAGCACCCAGCTCGGAATTGAAATCAGCCAGAATTCCACTATTTCTCTTAACGTCACCGGTGACCGGATTCTTAAAGGCAGCGGTTCCAGCCCCAGTTACGGTTCCACCGATATCCTGGCAACGTTCGATAACCTTATTGCAGCGGTAGGAGACAACTCTACGCCGAGCAATGTGTCTGCAATATCACGAGGGGCAATTGATCTTCAGGCGGGTGCCCAGCAATTGAATAACGCTGTTAGCGACGTGCTGTCGCGAACGACACGGCTTGACAACATGTTAACGCTTAATGACAACAGCAAGAATGCCCTGCTTGCAATAGCGAGCAACGTACAGAATGTCGATTATGCCAAGCTCGGCGTTGAATTAAGCCAGCAGCAGACCGCCTATAACGCCGCTCTTGCCACAACGGCAAAGATTCAGGGAATGTCGTTACTTAATTACATGTAAGGGACTCGGGTCTGCGGGTCATTGGTTTTTCCGAAAGTAGCTCACTATGCCCGCTCAAGCCCGGCGAACCTCAGCATAAGTTTTTTCGGCCCAACCGAGTTGAACCAGACGATCACTTTCTGTCCTTCTCCCTCTCCCTCGACTTTTCTGACCGTGCCGACCCCGAATTTGCCGTGACGCACCCGCATGCCGATATAGACCCCGTCCTGCTCATCGGGCGGCTCCGGAACGATTTCGATTTCGTCGTTGAAGGCGTCGGCGATGGCAGACAGGTTGTGAGCGGGTGACGCTGCAGGGGTGGCTCGCCGGGTCGTTCTGTAGTACGGTTGTTGCGTGTTCGAGTCCGGGCGGGGCGCACTCTCGCCCCTGCGACAGTCCATCCCTCCTCCGTCATCCAGCAATTCCAGTGGAATATCCTTGATAAACCGCGACGGGAGATTGCCCTGTTCCTGGCCGAACAGATATCTCCGGCGGGCATTCAGCAGGTACAGACGTTCGCGGGCACGAGTCATGCCGACGTAGCAGAGCCGTCGTTCCTCCTCCATGCCGTCTAGGTCGTCCAGAGAACGTACATGCGGGAAGAGACGCTCCTCCATGCCGATCATGAAAACCGCCTTGAACTCCAATCCCTTGGCAGCATGGAGGGTCATCAAGGTGACGGATGGCTGACCAACCTCTCCCTGCTCCAGGTCCGACACGAGCGATACCTGCTCCAGAAAATCGGAGAGTCCTGCTTCGGGGTTCTTAGTGTTGAATTCCTCGATGGCGGCCAGAAGCTGATTCAGGTTCTCCAAACGCTCGGCATCATCTTCATCACGGCTATGCTTCAAGCGATCCAGATAGCCGCTTTCCTGCATCACCGACCGGGCCAATTCCGCCAGATTACTGCTGGCGGCAACTTTCCGGAAGCGTTCCAGCAGTGCGATAAAAACAGATATCTTGCCACGGGGAGAGGCGCTGAGCAGCCCATCACGGGTGGCGTCCTGCAGGGCATCGAGAAACGTGCCCCCGTTCCGGGCCGCCTGAGCGGATATTTTATCCACGGTTGTGGCGCCGATGCCCCGTGCCGGGACATTGATAATCCGCTTCAGAGAAACCTCATCGGCCGGATTATCCAGAACCCGTAAATAGGCCAGAATATCCTTGATTTCCATGCGGGAGTAAAATCTGACGCCTCCGACAATGTGGTAGGGGAGTGCACTGCCGACCAGTGCTTCCTCGATCAGCCGGGACTGGGCATTAGTGCGGTAAAAAACCGCCATCTCCTCCAGCGGGATGCCGCCGCTCCGCAAGTGGCCGATTTCGCGGCTGATGAAGCGGGCTTCTTCCCGGTCCGACTCGACCCGTTCATAGCGAATCGGTTCGCCTTTCGGGTTTTCAGTCCAGAGAGTCTTACCCTTGCGCCCGAAGTTCTGTCTGACCACTTCACCGGCTGCCGCCAGAATGGTTGCGGTGGAACGGTAGTTCTGTTCCAGTCTGATGATCCTGACACCGGGGAAGTCCTTCTCGAATTCGAGGATGTTGCGGATGTCGGCCCCGCGCCACGAGTAGATCGACTGATCGTCGTCTCCCACTACGCAGAGATTGTTACGCTCTCCCGCCAGCAGCCGGATCAACTGGTACTGTACCGGATTGGTATCCTGGTATTCATCCACGAGCAGCCACTGGAACCGTTCCCGGTAGAAGCTGCAGACCTCGGGAAAACGGCTCAGGAGCCGCACGGTCTGAATCATCATGTCACCGAAGTCAAGGGCGTTGCACTTTTTAAGGCGTTCCTGATAGGCAGCATAAACCTCGACCACTTTCCGGTTGTAGACATCGCCCGGAGGGATGGAATCGATATCCTCAGGAAAGAGCCCACGGTTTTTGAAGTCATCGATCCGCCCCGAAACAGCTTTGACGGCGAACCGTTTTTCATCGAGATCCATCTCGGCGATGATATCTTTTAGAAGCCGTTCGCTGTCACGATCATCATATATTGTAAACGACGACTGGAAACCGAGATGGTGAATGTCGCGGCGCAGAATGCGGCCACAGGCCGCATGAAAGGTGGCTATCAGCGGTAGATCCCCTCCACCCAGCAACTTTCCGACCCGCTCGGCCATCTCTTTGGCTGCCTTGTTGGTGAATGTTACCGCCATGATGTTCCAGGGGCGGACGCCCCGCTCACGGACCAGATGGGCGATGCGATGCGTGATGACGCGGGTTTTGCCCGACCCGGCACCGGCAAGGATCAGTAGCGGTCCTTCGCCGTGCAGCACCGCTTCTTTCTGGGGAGAATTAAGAAGTTTCAGGAGAGAATTCATATCTATTCATTTTAGTGTTCACTATTTTTCCGGTACGTCCCCAAAAAGTTCGTCAAAAATGGCCTGTACGGTTGTGATCCGGTCGGCTTTCCAGGCGTTGGTTCCGCAGAAAACCATGCCGGTTTCAACATCTCCGCGCTGGGCACGATCCAGGGCCGTTACGATACAGAAACGTTCGCCCGATTCCTTGTAGGAACATTTTTTGAGACAACCCATTCGGCAGGCGGTGTGATGGTCGAGATCGTATTGGCGAATATTCTCCTTGTTACTTAAAATCGCCCTCCCCGGTAGTCCGGCCGGACTCATGATCAAGCCGATATCCTCTGCGGTGCAGTCGATATAGCGCTGCTTGAACTCGTCACTGGCATCGCACTCTTCAGTGCAGACAAACCGGCTGGCCATCTGAACTCCGTCTGCTCCTTCAGCGAGGGCATGTTCCAGGTCGGCCCGGTCCCAAATTCCCCCGGCGGCAATCACCGGTATATTTGCACCACACTCGT
Source organism: uncultured Geobacteraceae bacterium (assembly GCA_903930585.1). Classification (GTDB taxonomy): domain Bacteria; phylum Desulfobacterota; class Desulfuromonadia; order Geobacterales; family Pseudopelobacteraceae; genus JACRCG01. The sequence continues at coordinate 17,181 of CAIYZD010000526.1, forward strand.
CACGAAAATATGCCTTGATATCACGAATTGTTGCGTACTGGTCATACTCGCCGGTGCCGATATTCTCCATCTTTTCACCTAAATGTCCGCCGGCTGTATCCGGGTCTTCCACCACGACCGCATCCGGAAGTCGGTTATAGGCTTTTCGCCACTTGCGGACAATAAGCTGGGCAGCCCGAAGCGAGGAAACAATCGGCACCAGTGCTACATCCGGGTGATCGGCTGTCAGTTCCGGAAGGCCCATAGGGAGGCCGGCTCCGCATACGATTATCTTGGCGCCTCCGTCGATGGCAGCTTTGACGAGTGGCTCGAAATCGGAAAGGGCAACCATTACATTGACGCCGATAATTCCGTCGGGGGCTATTTCGTATGCCTTACGTAATTCGGCTTTAAATGCTTCTGTCTCAGCCTGGAAAAAGTTTCTGCCATCATAGAGTCCGCTGTTGAGAGCTATGCCGGCGGCCGCAACCAGTCCGACGCCGCCGCTTTTTGCAACATGGCCGGCCAGACGACCGGCAGAAATCCGAACTCCCATGCCTCCCTGGATAAGCGGATAGCGAACCGAGTACTTTCCTATTTGCAGTGGCTGCACCAATTGTCTCCCTTATAATTAATTTTCACGCTATAATAGCAGGACAACAGCCGAAACAAGTGTAATAGTTTTGTAAAATGAACCGGAAAACCGGTGATCTGCCGGCCCATTTTTTTTCTGGACTTGTTGCGTAATTCTCACTAAAATCGTACAGTTTATTCAGAAATCGGGGAGCTGGCCATGGAACAGGAAAAACTGGATTATTTCAAAAATATATTAAATGAAGAAATTAAGACATTACTGGGTGAGGCCGGGAAGACCGTTACGGAGATGACTTTGGAAGCTTCCAACTTTCCTGACCCGACAGATCGTGCCACGCAGGAGTCGGATCGCAACTTCGAGTTACGTATCAGGGACCGGGAGCGGAAGCTGATCAACAAGATTAAAGATGCTCTTGACCGTATTGAATCCAATGAGTTCGGTATTTGCGAAGATTGTGGAGAAGAAATTGGCGAGGCCCGCCTTAAAGCGAGACCGGTGACCACCCAATGTATTGATTGCAAGATGGCTGCCGAGGAAAAGGAACGCCGGATTTAGTTTCACCTACCTGAAAAGTTGATGACAAACAGGATCAGACATGCGTGTTCATGAACCGTTACAACATCCTGAAGCCGATAATCGTCTGTCAGAACTGACGCTACTATATCAGTTCAGTAAAACCATGCTTTCCACCATTCGTCTTAACAAGCTTACGCACCTGATTCTTACTGCAATTACCACCCCCTCATCCAACCTCTTCGAACGCGCCATTCTGTTTATGCGTAACGAAAAATCCAACGTTCTGCAAGGCATGCTGGGTGTGACCCGCCAGCTGTCCGAAGGGTTGCAGATTGTTGGCGGCCGTGATGCTCTTGGAAGCCGGTGGGATATAAGCGATGAGATAATTTCGCGACAGCGATCCGCTGAATTTTGCCTGCAGGTACGCCTGACACGTATTGAAATTGACACTGCCTGTCCGATGATACATCAAATTGTCTCGGAACGGAGCGTCTGCCACTCCGATGACGACGTCTGCAGAAAGTGTCAAACCTGCCACTTTGTCGGACACTTGTGCACGGGGTCGTTTGCAGCGGCCCCCCTTGTCGCTCGTGAAACGGCTATTGGCGTGATCGTTGTGGATAATCCGGATTCCGGCCGTGAAATATCGAATGACAATCTGCACTTTCTTCAGCTCTTTGCCAATCAGGCCGGTATGGCGATTGAAAATTCGATGCTGTACAATCGTATCGAAGATGCCCATTTGAACCTTCGGGATGCCCGTGAGCGCCTGCTGCATGGCGAACGTCTGGCGGCCATTGGAGAGATGGCGGCAAACCTGGCGCATGAGCTGAAAAATCCGCTTATTACCATTGGAGGTTTTGCCGGGCGGCTGCTCAAGTCACTCCCCGCCGAGACGCGGGAGCGTCGCTATGCCGATACCATCGTTTCGGAAGTCGGGCGGCTGGAAAAAATGCTGGCTGAAATTCTGGCTTTTTCGCGCAAGCCAACCATCTGTTTCACTTCCTGCGACCTGGAGGAAATTATCCGTGATTGCCTTTCAAGTTGTGCGGCCACGTTCGAGGATCATAATATTAAAATCTCATTTTCCAGCGAATCCCCTCCCTGGATGGTTTCCGGTGATGCACACCAGCTTAAGCAGGTTTTTCTCAATCTGATTCTGAACTCCTGTGATGCCATGCCTGAAGGTGGGGAGCTTGCCCTGACGCTTGAAAAAGTATCGAGTGGCAAAAAGACGGTAATTGTGAGTATTGAGGATACCGGTGGAGGCATTCCAAAAGAGATGCTGCCGCAAATATTCAAACCTTTTTTTACAACCAAGCATCATGGCACCGGACTCGGCCTGGCGATTGCGAATCGGATCATCCTTAATCATTTTGGTTCGATAGAGGCTTGCAATAAAGAGCGAGGTGTTGTATTTACAATAATGTTGCCGCTGTTAGAGTAACTTCAATTATTTAGTCGAATAAGGGTGTTGGGGATGTGGCTCAGCTGGGAGAGCATTGCCTTCGCAAGGCAGGGGTCGAGGGTTCGAATCCCTTCATCTCCACCAAAATAAACAAGGGGTCAGCTAAATGCTGACCCCTTGTTTATGTCTATTTTACCATACTGCCATGTAAAACTAATGGCTTGTCGTCCGTCCGGACTCTCCCGCGATATGGTGCTGGTTTATGTCAATTTTCGCACATGCTTACGGAGCTCTTTGCGCATTTTGTTAAGTTCGTCCTGAGAGAAAAATTCCAATAGCCCCTGCATGTATCCGTCGGCGAGTTCTTGATGAAATGTGACCTGTTCCTGGCGAAAAGCGTCGTCCTTAGAGTTGTCCGCTTCGCATTCAGCCACTCTTTTTTCCATTTGATACAGCATCATCAGAAAATGATTTTTTCTTTCGCTTCGGTCGTATGGCATGATTACGCCACCTTTCTGGTGAGATGGATACCATTATTGATGTCAGCGACCTCGTGTTGTCCTCATACCGGGGTCACTTCTTTTTCAAGACAGCGCTGGTCTTCTCGCCAAGATTTCTTATTTGTTTTTGCGGGCAGTTCAATGTATTCTTAAACAGCAGGTGCTATGCGTGATTCTGCAAGGTACCCTGCTTTATCTCAGGGTTTATAATTTGTAAATGGCTTCAAGTCAAGGTTATATAAGGTTTTATTGAGATGGAACCGGTCGGATCGACATACCGTCAACCTTGGGTTTCAGGCGTCACAACGGTAAGGAGTGCGGGAGAATTACAGAGAACGCCATTCGGCTTAAACGCTGATGCCGCTTCCGGGGGGATATTTGCTGCAAGCGCCCTGGAACAGAAAGGTTTGCAGCCGTCGGAACGATCGGTAGACGAATTCAGGCCCTACTTACGAAGTACGCAGCAAAATCATGAGGCCGGCGCTGCAGGAAAACCTGCAAGTGGTACGGTACCGGCAGGAGACACGCAGGAAGAGCAGGTTCTGCAGATTCAGGCGGTCATCAAGGAACTGAAAGCTTCAGAGGAGAAGGTCAAGGCTCACGAAGCTGCCCACAAATCTGCCGGTGGCACAATGACCGGCCCGATTTCCTATACGTACACGCTCGGTCCGGATGGCAAAAGTTATATTACCGGCGGTGAGGTGCCGATTTCTGTTTCTCCCGGCAAAACGCCTCAGGAAACCATCAGCAGGATGCAGCAGGTCATACGGGCCGCATTGGCTCCGATCGACCCGTCACCCCAGGATCGCGCGGTGGCGGCGCAGGCAGCCGCCCAGATGCTGGAGGCCGGTCAGAAACAGGAAACAACGGCGGAACCATCAACTCCGACAGCGCAGCCGTCCGGCGCCATTGAACCAACAAACGGGGCGGACAGCATCGTGGCCCGTGACGTACAGCGTGCCTACGGCGAGCCTGCGGTGACCGGCAGGCAACTTGAAACCGGGCTTCCCCATGACGATCGAAATGCGTCTGCAACCCGCTTATCATCGTCACTGGCCGCAATTACCCCGGCAAACATTACCGGTTTCGGTGCATTCCAGCCGGTGTCGTATTACGCGTGAATAAAGAGGACAAATGACGATGAAGCAGCAGCCACAACCAACGCCATTGGCCGGAATCACCTATTTTACCCCGCCGCACGGCTACCAGCTGAACGGTAGAGATGGGCGGGTTGCAATTTCGTGGGAGGGCAAGCCCCCCATCCCGCTTCTGGAAGAGGATTTCGCCGTGCTGGATCCATGTGGCGGGCCCGACTATGATATGGTCGGGCGCGGTATTTATCAAGCTCTGCGGCTCAATCCTGACTGCGTCGATGCTGCCGGATACGCAGCCCTGTTGAAAGATGCATATCCGCACATTGTCTCCGAGCTGGGGGGGCAGATAATAATGCTCGAAGCCAAAGAGGTTGATACCCCGTATCTGGACCGCAAAATAAGTTTTCTCAAGATCATGGCGCTGCTTGATCCGGATAATGCGGCATTGCCGGTGGAAATTGCGAGAGCGTATGTGGACAAGGGTTCCCGTTTGTCCAGCATGCAGTTTGCCGTGACCTGCTGGTACGCCGCCGAAAAACATCTGAAAACTGCGCTGGACCGTAATCCCGGCGATCATCATGCGGCTTATGAATATGGTGAGGTACTGTACGTGCTAGGGCGATACGAACCGGCTGCTGAAATCTGGAGCGGGCTCATCTCGCTGCTGAAACCGGCGGAGCGGGCACGGGTCGAAGCGCGGCTTACCGGAATACGGTCGGGGAAAGTCCCGATGGTACCGCCACTGGACTACCTGACGGCGATTTCGATTGCTGTTGAGCTGCACCACGACGGTTTTGGCAATGATGCCGTTGCAATTATTAACGATGTGTTGGGCGATGCGATATTCGCCGAACAGTTCCCCTTGAAAGAGGTGTACTACCTGCTCGGAACCTGCTATCAGGAAATAGGTTTGCTGGCCGAAGCGGCAGAAGCGTTCAAAAGGAGTTGACAATGTTTGGTTTCAGTACCGCGGATTGGATTTTTTGCGGATTTGTTCTGCTGGTCATTTTTGTCTGCGTTGCCGTCAGTGATATGCGGAAAACAAAGAAATCGTGATGTTTCGGGCCGGATCGGAGCGGGTACGATATGGAAGATAGCGATATTCATGATGGGCACGAGCTGCGCCGACCGCTGGCGATGACGTTGCTCAGCGGACTGTACCTGTTCTTTTTTCTGTTGACGGTTTCCAGTTATGGTTACCCGATTCCCTTTTTTGGCGTTATCTATCACGATACAACGGCTGCCATCCTGGTGTTCTGTGACAGCCTCATCTGTCTTTACCTGTTTCTGGGACTCATGAAGTGTCAAAGCCTGACATGGTATCTGCTCCTCGGTTACAACACTTTTGAAGTGGTGAATACACTGACAAACATGCTGGTAATCACCGCCGCCGACCTGGAAAAAGTTGTTGGAGAACCTGTCGATTCAATGAGGGTTGTCGCAAACAATATGAGTGTTATAGCCGCTATTCTACTGCTTTCCGGCTTTATTTTCCGCCAGCGCAACTCCTTCACCAACCGATCTAAATACCTGTTCTAATGCCATGTGGCATGAAAACTGCACTTCATCTCTGCACGTGCGCATTCTTTTGATTTTGAATTGAATGTACTCTTTGCTTTGTGAAGCGAACAGACGTTTTAATGGTTTACCGGTGAAGATGACCATGAAGTTTTGTCTTGTCACAATAATGTTATTTCTGTCTGTTTTTGTGCCGCTGGCTACCCCGGTGTGGTCGTCTGTCACGACTATTGCCGTCATCATGAGCAGTGATCAGCCGCGCTACCGTGATGCGCATCGCGCTTTTGTCACATCGATTGCCGCTCAAGGTTACAAGACTCCTTCTACGGAAATCATCCTCCAGCCATCCAGTTCCGATCCCCTTGCCTGGGCTGCTGAAGTTCACAAGCTAAACAGCTCCCGCCCCGATCTGATTGTGACCTATGGCGCTTCGGCTTCGTTGGTGGCAGTGCGCGAAGTTGTCGGAATTCCGGTTGTCTCAGTCGACGTTTTCGCCTCCGAGCAACCGGTCAAGGGGGTCTGTGGCGTCAGTTCACGGGTATCGATGGTAACCCTGCTTACAACGCTGTTGGGCATACGTCCGTGTCAGCGGATCGGTGTACTCTACTCGCCCCGTGAATTCGGCTCTCAGCAGCAGCTTGACGATGTGAAAAAATTTGCCGCCCAACTCGGGGTTACCGTATTGGAAGGAAGTGTCTCTTCCGCTGGAACCCTTGACGCGGAACTGAACAAGATGTTTGACAAGTGTGAAGCCATAGTGGTTACGGAGGGGAGTCTTTTCGGACAACAGTTCGATCACATTATCGCACGGTCTAAAACAAAAAAAATTCCGGTCGCCTCAACCATGCCGGATGGAGCCGAGAAAGGTGCGGTTGTGTCGCTTGAAATCAACCCGCAGGAGCAGGGTTATCTGGCTGCGGAGATGGCGGTCCGGATACTGGAGGGGGCAAAAACCGAGTTTCTTCCCCTGGTTCGGCCCAACCGGATTGACCTGATTATCAACCTGCGCCATGCCCGTGGGATCGGCATCGAAGTACCTTTTTCGGTTCTGCGGAGCGCGACCCGGCTGATAAAGTAGTCGGCATCTGTATCATTTCTATTTCACCTCCCCACCGAATACGCTATACTTATGGACATGGGAAGAATACTGCTAATTGATGATGATCCAGCCTTCACCCGCTTTCTGGGAGCGTATATAGCCGGCAATTTCCCGCTGCTTGAAGTGGAAATCTGCAATAATCCCATGTCGGCGCTCCATTTTATTAAAGGTGGCGGCTATGATCTGATGCTGATCGATCTTGAGATGCCGGCCATGGACGGCATCAAACTTCTTAATTTTGCCGTGAGTGCCGGGATGGACAAAAACCGGATCGTTATTCTTTCGGGCAGGGATGCGGATTTCCTGCATAAAGTGTGTCCAATGGGCACCTGTCTTGCCGTGCTGAATAAATTTGAAGCACGGCAGAAGAGTGTTCTGGACATGGTATTCAACTCGCTTAACCGGAAAGCAGGTGCCTGCGAACCAGATCACGGGCAATCCGCTAAAGAGCCGTTATCCTGATTTTCCCGCACATAGGTGAAATTTCCCTCTTTTTTTCACCCTTTTCCTGATACGTCGGTATTTCGATCAGGAAAAGGGTGGACATTACGTCGTTTTTTATATATCTACCTATCGGTAGGTATATAAAAAACGAGAGTTATGAATCATGAAAATCCAATCCCTCCCCCTTATTCCGCCGGTTGACGCACGAGCACGCCTGATGATTGCTGCCCTTGATCAATTTACCCGTCGCGGGTACGCCGGAACTTCGGTGCGTGAACTGTGCGAAGCAGCATATGTTACCAAGCCGGTACTCTATTACTACTTCAAAAGTAAGGAAGGATTGTACCTGAAGTTGATGGAAGAATCCTATGCCCGGTTCGAAACGATACTTACCGATCTTACCAGCTTTTCCGGTACGGTTCGCCAGCGAGTCATCCACTTCTGTGAAGGGCTTTTTACCAGCTATGTCGAACAACTGTCGCTTGTTAAACTCTGCTACGCGATCTACTACGGCCCCCCTCAAGGGGCGCCGTCATTTAACCTGGAGCAGTATTATGACCGGGTGCTGGATGAAATCAAAGGGCTTGTCGAGGAGGGTCTCGTTCAAGGTGAAATAAAACCGGGAAACGTACTCGATATCGTCTGGACAATCACTGCCTGTCTCAGCATCGCTATCGAGGAGCAGCTCTGCCGGAGCAATCCCCGAATTAATGGCGTTTCGATGACCCGGATGCTGGAGTTGGTCTTTGAAGGCATTGCCAGGCCTTGCCAGGACGACTTTACTCTGCAGCGTCAGCACGAACAAGGAGTTTGAAATGAAATCGATGGTGATAATTATTTTTTGGGTGACGATGCTTTCAAGCTTCTGTGCCTGTGGAAAGAATGATGCACGAAAGAACGCCGATCAGGTTGTCAAGCCACCGGTGGCCGTAGAAGTCTGTTCCGCGGTGCGCTCCGGTGTGTCTGATGGTATCGAGGTAACCGGCA
>CAIYZD010000527.1 GCA_903930585.1 uncultured Geobacteraceae bacterium
CTAGCTAGTAGTTTTGTGATGGGATAGATTTCGACCCACTACATATAGTGGTACACTTAAATAACCTCCATTGATTAGCGCCAAGTTGCTGATAAATCTGTAAAAATAGAAACTCCCATTTGCTTCATTGCTGGTGGGAGTTTTTATTGTCTGTAGTATTGGCTTTCAGTAAATTATTTTTTCTTCCTTTTTTTTCGATTATCCCACCTTGTTTTTCCCAATCCTATCCAGGCAGTGGCTACCGACGTGATCTTTAACTTAGGAGAGTTATTCGGTTATGTAATCACGCTCCAATCTATTGACGTTAGGTTACTGTTCGTAAGTATAACCAGTTATCAAGGACCCGGCGATCCTTTGCACAAGTAGTGCCCAATAGTTGGTCGCTCCCATTGCCGGTCACATGCATGCTCGCAAAAGCGGGGTTTATGAAGTGGGGGGACTCAAAAGGAGCGAAGCCCACTCTGTTTGATAAAGCTGCAACATGTTTCTTCCTTATTAACTTGCCACCGGTTCGGCTTTATTTTCTCGGTAGCGGCATTAAAAGTGTAGAACACACTTGACAGAACTTGTTCAAGATGGTTATGTAACTATCGTTAGATAAATAAATGGAGGTAATCATGTCCCGCCCTAAAAAAAGCCAAGAATCACCCGGAGACCCTGGAGCACGCATTCGCCTGCTGAAAGCTGCAGTGGAACTGTTTACAACCAAAGGGTACGCCGCAACCACGGTCAGACAGATAGTAGAACACGCTGGAGTTTCCGCACCTGTGCTTTATTACTACTTCAAAAACAAGGAAGGGCTTTATTTGCAGTTGATATCTGAACCCTTTGCTAGACAACAAGAGTTTTATAATCGAGCTGGAACTGGTGAAGGTTCGCCTGTCGCAAGAATATTTGTACTGTGTGACGAACTTTTCGAACTCTTTATGGAAACCATTGATGTCGGTCGTTTGATGATGTCCGTCTATTTTGGACCGCCACAAGGAGCACCGAATTTCAAGTTTGATGAACAGTGTCAGGAAATAACCAATGTGTTTGCCAATCTGGTTAAGGAGGCAATTGCAGCGGGTGAAATCAATGAGGGAGACCCAAAACAGATAGCTTGGGCTATTGGCAGCATTATCAACGCAGTCTATCTGGAGCAGATGTCCCCACAACCGCAGATGGACAAAGTTGGTATGCGTCAGGTGCTCGGTCTTCTATTTACAGGAGTAGGTGGCAGTAAATGAATGCCATGACAGATTTCACAGTCCGTTAATTAACAGAACGGACAATTATATAATCACGAAAAGGAGTTACAAAATGAGTACCAAGAAGAACCTGAAAGCACTAATTAGCGGGCATACCGGTGCCACAGGGCAAGCATTGCTTAATGAACTGATAGCCTCACCCGACTATGAATCTATTGTTGCAGTCGGACGACGTGAAAGTGTGGCACACAGAGGGGAACCAAAGTTGAAGCAATCTGTCGTTGAGAATATGCTCGAGATGAGCACAGCACTCCCCAACATTGCAAATGGTTACGACGCTGCATTTTGTTGCATCGGAACAACCTTCAACGACGTATTCAAGAAAAGTAAAGCTGCTGAATACCAAGCAGTAGATTTTGGTATAGCTACTGAGTTTGCCAAATTAGCAAAGCTGTCTGGAGTTGAGTTCTTCGCCATCATAACTGGGGATAAGTCTGACTCCAAGAGTCAATTTCGTATGACCAGAGTAAAGGGGGAGACTGAGGATTTTGTTGCATCTCAGGGCTTTCAACGGGTAGCTATATTAAGACCAGGTCTTCTTAATAGAGGAAATGGTAGAAGGGGATGGATGGAACAGGTGGCAACTTTAGGGGGGATATTTGGACTTCCTGTTCAGAAACTTGCCCAGTCGATGGTCTGGATGAATTTGCACCAAACAGAGTCCCTGAAGCATTATGAGACGGTTGACATTCGCAAGGCTATAAAGAGCTTTGAGTCCTCCAATTCTATTGTATGATGGTGAAGTGTAGCGCCATAAGCCTAAC
>CAIYZD010000528.1 GCA_903930585.1 uncultured Geobacteraceae bacterium
AATCTTCTTACGAATGCATTCCGCTATACACCGTCGGGCGGGACCATTTCATTACATGTTTCCAGAAGTGACAAGCGCCTTTTAATAATCCTGGAAGATACCGGTATTGGAATTCCGGAAAAGGATCAACAACTCATATTCGGGGCGTTCTACCGCTGTAATAATGCTGAATACCAGCGTGGTATGGGCCTGGGCCTTTCCATAGTCCAGGAGGCTCTGGCGACCCTGGAGGGGACAATACTCGTTGAAAGTCACATTGGCAAAGGTACTACAATGCGAGTGGAACTGCCCTGTTTCAACCAGCAAAATGGCGGGAATATATAATTATGTTCACTATATTGATAATTGAAGATGACGCCTCAATCTGCAGAAATATGCAACTTATCCTTGAAATGGAAGGTTTTCATGTACTCCATGCCACAGATGGCAACTCTGGAATTGCAGTATTGCGTGATATACATCCGGATTTGATTCTATGCGATATCATGATGACAGATATGGATGGATATTCTGTGCTGGAGACGTTAAAAAACAATGAATTGATGGCCGAGATTCCTTTTATTTTTGTAACCGCAATGGGTGATCGTGCTGATATTCGTAAAGGGATGTCGGCTGGCGCCGATGATTACCTGACCAAGCCATTTACTTCTGAAGAATTGATAGCTGCAGTAACAGGTCGCCTGCGGAGAGTGGGAATATTTCGTCATCAAGGCTTGAAAGCATCGTTTCAAAAAGAATATGATATTCTTATGAATGTGACTTCACTTCGGGAGCGGGAAGTGCTTAGCCTGGTAGGAAGCGGTGCCAACTCAATGGAAATAGCCCAACGACTCGGAATCAGCATAAAAACGGTTAATATTCATCGAAAACATCTGATGGACAAGCTGGGTGCAGATAATGCTGCAATGCTCGCTCGTTGGTCAATAGTTGCAGAAAGTATGCGAGAATGTTCTCACACGCACTTACCTTAAGTTCCTTACCATTCAACGCAGCACTAATTCCTCACTTTTCATATAAATCACCCGTAGACCAACTGAAATGTAGTCCAATAGGTATTTCTATCTATTGACGAATCTCACATCATCATGCTTTTGATATGACAGGAAGTGATTTCACGAATTTTAAAGAGTCGTTAATTTTGGAGGTGTTCCTTGGCGACAGTAACGGTACATGTTAATAATGAAGTATTTGTTATAAACGCAAACGGTGAGCTTGGTTATGAAGACATGATTACTATTGCTAATGAATACAATGCCAATACCCTTATCAGGGTAGCTGTATGGAATTTAGCTAACTCTAACCTCTCAATTGAAGCACGAGCGCGGATTAAGCAAAACACTCTTTCCGGTGTATATGAGCTCGGTTCCCCCCCTTTGAAGAAAATAATATTTGTGACCGAGTACGGTACTGATTATAGTCTCCTGAGTATTTTATCGGTTATGGCTGAGGTGCATTCTGTCGGCATTGAATACCACACTTGTCGCTCAATGAATGACGCCAGAGACTGGATTCATTAAATCGTGGCATATTTAGTAGAAAACCAATCTATATGAAGATGTGAGAACGTATGAATCTGGAAATACCGTACAAGAGTATAATTAACGACTTACATGACGGGCTGTACTTTGTGGACAGCAAGAGAGTTATTACTTTTTGGAATAAGGCTGCTGAACAGATTTCAGGCTTTAAAGTACAAGAAGTAATAGGCAGCTTGTGTTCTGACAATATTCTTACCCATGTTGATTGTAGTGGAAATAGTCTGTGTCATAACAGTTGCCCTTTATCCAAAACGATGGTCAGCGGAAATCCACACAGTGATGAAATTTACATGCATCACAAAGATGGCCATAGAATACCTGTTTCTGTTCGTGTGAGCGCATTACATGACAATTTCGGGAAGATAATAGGTGGAGTTGAATTATTCACTGACATCAGCAATCAGGCAGTCAACGAATTAAGGGTGAAAGAACTCGAAAAAATGGCCTTACTTGATGGTCTCACCCAATTAGCAAATAGAAATTATATGGAGAAAGAACTGCAAGTCAGATTTGAAGAGTACAAACGCTTTAATATACCTTTTGGAATATTTTACATTGATATTGATAACTTCAAACAATTCAACGATACGTATGGCCATAACATTGGTGATAAAGTACTTAAATTTGTAGCGGATACCCTAGTAAAAAACGCCAGACCATTTGACCTTTACGGGCGATGGGGAGGGGAAGAGTTTGTAGGGCTCATTCGTAATATTAGCCGTAGTGATCTTGAGTCTTTGGGCAATCGAGTACGAATGCTGATAGAAAATTCCTACATAATTCACGAGAATAATAAACTTTCTGTGACAATTTCCATTGGGGCGACTCTGGTGAGCGAAAATGATACTATGGATGAGCTCATCAAGCGTGCCGACACTCTCCTTTATAAAAGCAAAGATCGTGGTAGGAATTGTTTAACAATTGACTAAATTGATCCTTTCCTCTATCAAAAAACTTGTATCGCTAACCCCGGCCACCTCCGTCACAAACAGTTTTATAAGGAATTGATAATGAATGAACATATTTCATCCGGCAACCTTGCTGAAAAACGGCATCTCGATCCGCTTGAGGCGGAGGGGGGAAGTGAAGAGTTAAAGATGCTGGCACGGGAACTTGGTGTCATTCTTGACTCCTCCAGCGTCGGGATCACAAAAGTAATAAATCGCATTCAAGTCCGTTCGAACCGGGCGATGTACAAGATCTTCGGCTTTCATCAGGGTGAACTTGAAAATTCAGAGACAAGTAAACTGTACACTTCTCAGAAGGAATATGAGCGAATTGGTCAGGAAGGGTACTTGCAACTTGCATCGGGATTTGATTACAATGACGAACTGCAAATGCGCCGCAAGGATGGTAGCCTTATTTGGATATATCTGCAAGGGAGAGCCATTGACCCGCAGAATCCTGATGAAGGCACTGTCTGGACTTTTGAGGATATAACTGACCGTAAGAAAGCGGAGAAAGCGCTTCTCGAAAGCGAAAGTAGATTTAAAGATTTTTTCGAACATTCCGGAGACGCATTCCTGATTGTGGACGACGGCATGTTTATTGACTGTAATAATGCCACCATTAAACTGTTGGGCTATGAAGACAAAGAAGAAGTGATCCACCATTCTCCTTCCGCATTTTCGCCGGAACGGCAACCGGATGGAAGACTTTCATCAGAAAAAGCCGATGAGATGACTACACTGGCATTTGCTGCTGGGAGTAACCGCTTTGAATGGTCGCATCTTAAGGCGGATGGCTCCGAATTCCCCGTAGAAGTATTGCTGACGCCCATGACGTTAGAAAACAGGGTAGTGTTGCACGTCATCTGGCGTGATCTTACAGAACGCAAGCAGCTGGAACTGAGAGAGCAGAACCGTCTCAGTATATTGGAGAAAATGGCCGCGGCAGCTCCACTTCAGGAACTGCTTGATTCTGTTGTTGGCTTCGTTGAACAATGCAGTAGAGGGTCGCTCTGCTCTCTACTGATTGCAGACAACGATGGAGAACGGTTACTTCACGGTTCTGCTCCCAGCCTTCCCGGCTTTTTCAATGATGCCGTAAATGGTTTAAAGATAACAAAAGACGTGGGATCCTGTGGAACCGCTGCATTTCTGAGAAAACGGGTTATCGTTGAAGATATTGAAAGTCACCCGTACTGGATTGATTTTAAGCCTGCTCGCGATGCTGAATTGCGAGCCTGGTGGTCGGAACCGATACTCTCCACAGATGGAGAGCTGCTAGGTATATTATCAATTTATCACAGGAAACCATGTTTACCCACAGAGAGCGATAGTGCACTTATTGAATCTGCGGTAAATTTGGCGAGCATTGCAATGAGTCGGGTACGGGAGATCGAGTACCGTACTATTTTGGAAGAGCACGTACGTCAGATGCAGAAAATTGACGCAATTGGGCAGTTGGCAGGAGGAATTGCTCATGATTTCAACAACCTGCTGACGCCAATAGTAGTTTATGCAGAAATGGTTCGAGCTGATTTGGGGGACGGACATCGCAGTTCAGGAAGAGTCGATGGGATCCTCACAGCAGCAAACAAGTCCAAAGAGCTCACCAGGCAACTTCTTTCTTTTAGCCGAAAGCAAGATCTCACCATGACAGGTGTTGATTTAAACGAAATAATTACATCTTTCACTGACATTCTTAGACGTACTGTCCGGGGTGATATCAAATTTGTAATAGAACTTGCGCCTGGTGGAACTCACATTTTTGCCGATCGGGTTCAAATGGAACAGGTTTTACTGAACCTGGCGGTAAATGCGCAAGACGCAATCAATGATATCGGCACAGTCACCATAGAAACCGGCCACGTAATCTTTGATGATGAATATGTAAGGCTTAATCCCGGCATAAAGCCGGGTGTGTATATCATGCTGGCGGTTTCTGATGACGGATGTGGGATGACGGAAGAAGTTATTCAGCATATTTTCGAACCATTCTTTACTACAAAAGCGCTTGGACGAGGGACCGGACTTGGTCTTGCAACAACATTTGGAATTATCAAACAACATGAAGGCCATATAAAAGTGCACAGCAAGGTTGGGACAGGAACAACGTTCCAGATCTATTTTCCGGAACATTCTGTTTTAACGAGAAAAATCGATGAGCAAGAAACAGGAGAATCACTGCCCGTTCAAGGTGCCAAGACCATTTTATTTGTTGACGACAACGAAATGATCATTGATATGGTATCTGATCTTCTACCGTTATATGGATACGACGTATTGTCTGCAGTGACACCATTAGACGCCCTGGCGGTGGCAGATGCCCATGCGGGAGACATTGATTTACTCATAACAGATGTGATTATGCCCGGAATGAACGGCCAGGAACTCTATGAACGTTTGGAGAACAAATATTCAAAACTCCCCGTACTTTATATTTCCGGATACAAGCATGATGTTGTACTGCGTGGGGGACGCCTGGAAGAAAAAGTGAACTTTGTTTCGAAACCTTTTTCCACAGAGCAGCTGATTAGCAAGATTCAGCACATTTTCGATGTAATGGTGTAACAATAAGAGCCGGATTACCGTGGCATGAGTAAAACGGCTCTTCAGATCTGTTCCGGCGTACCGCCCTGAATAATGGTTACAACTTCAATACTCCGCCGGAGATAATAACCTGCTCGCTCCCGTCGGCCATGATTGCGGTCAGAGTCGGCTGATAGAAGACGTAATCTTCGTGAAAAGGAGCGCTGACCGTGCCGCCAAAGCCGGTGTTGTCCCCCAGGGCGATGTGGATCGTTCCGAGGATTTTTTCCGCTTCCAGTACGTTGTCGGGGCGACTGGCCTTGTCATTGGTGCCGATGCCCAGTTCGGCGATGTTGCGGCAGTTGGCGTTCTCGGCGAATCTGGCCTCCAGTTTGGCGCGATGGCTGTCATTCCCCTCAATCCCCACTGCCACTCCGTTTTCGACGATCAGTCGGAGCGGTTCGTCCAGTTTGCGAGTGGGGCCCCATTCGATCACCATCACTCCGTGACTTTTTCCCTCGAGCGGTGCCAGATACGCCTCTCCGGCCGGCAGGTTGCCGAAACTTCCCGGCGCCGTCAGCAAACCGTCGTCCCCCTCGGCATGCCGACCCTGCTTGCAGATAGTCATATCAGTGCCATTCGGAGTGGTGACGCGAATCCATTCCGCCTTGTTGACCGTTGCCACAAGGGAAGCGGTTCGGGTCGCCAGGGCGCTCCAGTCAACAGTCATCGAGGTGTGGAACATATCCGGGTCGAAATGCGGCAGGCTGGCAAAGCGGCACCCTGCCGCACAAGCCAGGGCGCGATAGCGGGTATGGCTGGTGGAATTGTTTGCCAGCGCAATGATGACCGGGACGACGTCTCCCCGCTGCGCCAGGACAAGCTCACCGGCCCGGGCAATATCGTCCGGCGAGGCGGCCTTGGCCAGCAGTTTTGCCAGCAGTCCCTCTGTCTGTAATGCGGCGATGATAGCGTCGCCGAAAGTGGCCTGCCACAATTCCTGCGGTGGTTCCACTCCCGAAGCGGCGGTGGCGGGAAAGTCGACAAAGCCGCCGTAGCCGTATACCCGCGCGGCGAATTCTGCTGCTGCCCGGGCGGTCGTGTTCAGGCGCAGCCGCCGATCGCGATCGGATTCGGAAATAGTTTCGTCCGGGCGGATGGTATCGCTGAACACCAGAACCCGCTCCCCTCGTTTCATCCCCATATTTGTTTCAAAAAGTGATCGGAATGCGTTATCACTATTTTTATGATCAGTCATTGCCGTTATTTCTCCCGTTCATGAGAATTAAATTATACACCCATGCACCTGTATAGCACATTTCCGGAGAAAGATAAAACCGGTTGACGATATGTATGAAAATAATGTAACTGTTTTTTCCTTGATTTATAAGGTGTTATTGTGATAATCATGCATACTGTATACAATAATCAAAAAAGAATTTACTCAATAATTGCGAGTACTTAACCCGGAAAACAGGGTTGGTTGGTGGAGGTTTTTGTGGCACAGGTTGTCTTTTCCACGTGGGGCGGAACTACAGTCGATAACAGAGATGTTTCCGGGGAACCGCAAGCGGTCAGCTTCCGTTTGCCGGTCGCATTTGATGGAAAGCGCCCGCTGCGGGCATTTATGGGATGGGACGGCATTATACTGTTCGACAAGGATGTCGACGTCCCGGCTATGACCGCAGAATATATGAAACGTGTTCAGACCCTTTATTGTTGCGGAAGATGTACGCCGGGCAAAAAGGGGACGAAGGTTCTGATGGACCTGTTCCAGAACGTGCTTGCCGGAACGGCGACCGAAGCGGATCTGGATACGGTCGAAGACCTTGCGGAGCTGCTGAAAAATTGCAAATGCACCCTCTGCCAGAGTGCGACCGTGCCGGTTTTTGACGCGGTAAAACACTACCGTGAAGATTTTCAGGCATATCTGGATCCACACTACCGCTCCAAGGTGCATCCGGCGCGCTACATTCACAAAATTACCGCTCCCTGCATGGACAAGTGTCCATCCCATATCGATATCCCCAAATATATCGAAGCGATAAAAAATTATCAGATGGACCTCTCGCTGGCAACCATCCGTGAAAATATGCCGCTCCCCGCAGTCTGCGGCCGTGTCTGCCCGCATCCCTGCGAAACCGCCTGCCGTCGCAAAAATGTCGATGAGGCTATCAACATCATGGTGTTGAAGCGTACCGCATCGGATTACGAGCGGGTTCACAATGCAATTCCGCTCATGGTTCCAAAAGCGAAAAAATCCAAGAGCGTCGGTATCGTCGGCGCCGGTCCAGCAGGTCTGGCTGCCGCATATTACCTCGCGCTGGAAGGGTATCCCTGCACGATTTACGAAACCCTGCCCGAGGGGTACGGCGGCGGCATGGTCGCGGTCGGCATTCCCGCCTATCGTATGCCGCGCGCGATTTTACAGCGTGATATCGATATCATCCAGTCGGTCGGAGTCGAGATCGTCTATAACTGCCGTGTCGGCACGGATATCAGTCTCGCGGAGCTGAAACAGAAGCACAATGCCGTCTTTATCGCTCCAGGTGCCCATACCTCGAAACCGATGGGGGTTGTCGGAGAGGAGAACGGATATAAGGGCTTCCTGACCGGCGGGATCAACTTCCTCCGTGAGGCCTACCTGGGTAAACCGACCGGCATGGGGAAAAAAGTTGTGGTCGTCGGAGGCGGCAACACCGCCATTGACTGCGTCAGGGTCGCGTTGCGCGAAGGGGCCGACTTATCCTGCCTCGTGTACCGTCGTTCCCGCAAGGAGATGCCGGCCGATATCTGGGAGGTTGACGGAGCCGACGAAGAGGGAGTGAAGTTTGAATTCCAGGTCCTTCCGACCAGAATCATCGCCAATGAAAATAACGAGGTTACCGGTGTCGAGTGTGTTCGGATGGCGCTCGGGGAGCCGGATGCCTCGGGCCGTCGCCGTCCCGAGCCGATGGCGGGGAGCGAGTTCGTCATCGAATGCGATACGGTAATCCCGGCTATCGGCCAGGATATGGACCTGAGTTTTATTCCGGCTGATATGGGGATCGATATTACCAAATGGAATACCGTCGTAACGAAGTATCTGCCGCTCAAAGACGCTGCCGGCAAGGATCTGAAAGACAGTATGGGCAATCCGTTGTCACGTACCCTGATGACCGACTGCGAAGGGGTCTTCGCGGGGGGGGATGCCGAAATCGGTCCACTTACGGTTGTGGCGTGTGTCGGTAATGCCCATCGGGCCGCAGCAGTTATTCAACGCTGGCTCGAAGAGGGGCAGGCCTACCTGAGTGAAGAGGATATCTTTGATGATGTTCTGACCTATCTGGGTGTCTACGATAAGGGTGAGCAGGTGCCGTGGCTTGATTCCGCAACACGCGCCAACCAGAAAGAGGTCCATGGCGCCGCACGGGCTGCCAAGGGGAATTATCGCGAAGTGGAACTCGGTTTCAGCGACAGCACGGCGCAGGCCGAGGCGGATCGTTGTCTGCGGTGTTACCGCATGGCTCTGGTTGCGATTTAATTTATCATAATAGTATATACGTTTGGAGAGAGATAGATATGGTTACGTTGACGATTGACGGTAAAGAGATTCAGGTTCCCAAGGGGACGACCATTCTGGATGCGGCGGCAGAACTGGGGATTACCATACCGACGCTCTGCTGGCTGAAAAAGGTTTCAACCACCGGTGCCTGCCGAATCTGTATCGTTGATATCGAGGGAGTTGAACGCCCCATGACGGCATGCAACACACCGGTAAAGGAAGGGATCCGGGTAACCACATCCACTCCCAAACTGGAACAGGCCCGTAAAAAGACCCTGGAGTTGATGCTCGTCAACCATCCTCTGGATTGCCCGATCTGCGATGCTGCGGGGGAGTGCAAACTGCAGGATACCTGCTACGACCTCAAGGTTGATAAAAACAGGTACGGCGCCGTTCTGGAGAGGTTGCCGATCCGGTATGACTGGAAACTCCTGGAAAGTGATCCGAACCGCTGCATCCTCTGTGAAAAATGCGTCAAGGTCTGCCGTGAAACCGTCGGCCGGGAGGCAATTGAGATTGTCGACCGCGGCGACAATACGATCATAGATACCATGACTCGCCAGCCGCTTGACTGCGATTTCTGCGGTAACTGCATCGGCGCCTGTCCGACCGGTACGCTGATCAGCAAACCGTTCAAATTCAAAGGGCGTCCCTGGGCGTTCAATGTCACTCCCGGTGTCTGCGCTTTCTGCTCATCCGGCTGCGTGATCGACTACCATGCCAAAGATGGCCGGATCGAGCGAGTTACCAGTTCCGATGATGGCTATAATCGAGGTAACCTTTGCGTCAACGGCCGTTTCGGCTATGCCGCCTTCAATGCGCCGACTCGCTTGACAGCGCCGCTGGTCAAGGATGCCTCCGGAAAACTGAACAAGACTTCATGGGACCAGGCTTTGGGAACCGCTGCCGCAGGGCTGAAGGGTATCACCGGGGTCGCTGGGGGCGCCGCCGTTGCCGGTATCGGTTCGCCACGGGTGACCAACGAAGAAAGCTACCTCTTCCAGAAGTTCCTGCGCGGGGCGCTGGGGAGCAATAATATCGATTCGGAGGCCCGCCTCGGCTATTTTCCGGCACAGGTGATCCAGTGGCAGATGCTCGGCTACAGTGGCGGTACCTTCGGTATGGAAGCCATCGAACAGGCAACCGCCGTTGTCGTGGTCGGAGCCGATCTCAAGGCCGAATCTGCCGGATTTGCCTATCGAGTCATTCAGGCTGTCACCAAGAACGATGCCAAGCTGGTGCTGGCAGGAAGCCGTACCAGCTCCATGAATAAATTTGCCAATGCCTTCCTGCAGTGCCGTCCCGGCAGCGAAGCGTGGCTGGTTGCCGGACTTAGCAAGGCGGTGCCGGCTGAAGTGGTTGCTTCTGCAGGAACCATATCCGGCCTGGAAGGGCTGCAGTCGTCGCTTGACGCATTGTCGTTCGAGCGTATTGCCGAAATTACCGGTGTCCCGGAAACCGCGTTTCGCGAAGCCGCCGCACTGATCCGCTCGGGAGGGCGTACCGCAGTGATTTACGGCGCTGATGTCATCCGTTCGGTCGACAGCAGGAATTCGGTGGCCGGAGCGGTCAATCTGGCCCTTCTGACCGGTGCGGTCACGGCAGCCGGCGCCGGGATTTATCCACTGGATGAGAAGAATAATACCCAGGGGATGCTGGACATGGGAGTCTGCCCCGAATACCTCCCCGGTTACCACACCTACGAGCATGCCGCCGCAGCATTCGGCTCCGCCTGGAATACCACGGTTCCTGCTGTTGCCGGGAAGGATCTGTTTCAGATAATCGATGCTATCGAAGCCGGGCAGATCAAGGCGCTGTACGTCATGGGGAGCGACCCGTTGCAGTTCATGCCGAATCGTCCGCGTATCGTGAAGGCACTGCAAAAACTCGAGCTGCTGGTAGTTCAGGATATATTCCTCACCGATACCGCCAAACTGGCGCATGTCGTACTTCCGGTCGCCACCGGCGCCGAAAAAAGTGGATCGTTTACGTCTGTCGACAACCGGGTACAATGCTTCAACGCTGCTGTCAAACCGGCAGGGGATGCCCGCACCGATGCCGTCATTTTGCAGGCTTTGTACAACCTGGTCGCGGATAAAGCTGCTGCTTCCCAGACGCTGGATGCCCTGCATCACGAAATCACCGCCCTGACCGGCCTCTACAGCGAAGTCTGCGATCATGACGGCTGCCGCATGGGAAGGATCAAGAACCGTACGACAACATCCGTCTGTCTGCCGCTGGCGCCACTGACGCTCTCCCCTGCATCCCGTCCGTTTGCTTTGACGGCAGGTCCGGTACTGCACCATAACGGCTCGATAACAACACGGTCGGCAAATAATCTGCTGGTGATCGCCGAGGCGTATGTCGAACTTTCCGCCACGGATGCCGCTGCAATCGGCGTTACTGCCGGAGATGCCCTTACCGTTACGTCCGATACCGGCAGCATCACGCTGAAAGCGCGCCTCTCGGAAGAGCTTCAACCCGGAACCCTCTTTGTACCGGCACACTTCGGGGACGCGGCCGTAACCACCCTGACCGGCTCCGCTTCGTATCCGCAGTTCGTTTCGCTCGCAAAGGGGTGAAAACCGTTCCGTCAGGTTTGGTATGAAATCAGCGTCCCGGCGGAGCGGATGAAGTGAGTATCGCTATCCGCAACAGGCACCGGGCCCTTCTCCAGGCGGAGATAAATCTCCATCCGCACCATCGGGGGGGGCAGCTTGCCATCTGTCTCGTCTCACCGAGCCGCTATCAGACCGGCATGAGCAGCCTTGGCTTTCAAACGGTCTATGCGCTTCTTGCCGGTTCTGCCGACATCCGCTGCGAGCGGGCCTTTCTTCCCGACCGCGAGGAGCTGGAAGAGTACCGCCGGAGCAGAACGCCGCTGCTCTCGCTGGAATCGTCAACCCCGCTGGCCGATTTCGATGTCATCGCATTTTCCACCTCGTTTGAACCGGACTACCTGAATATTCCGCTGATCCTCAACCTGGCGCGCATTCCGCTCCTCTCCAATGCTCGGGGGGCGTCCGATCCGCTCATCATCGCCGGCGGCGCCGCTTTCTTCATCAATCCGGAGCCGGTGGCCGATTTCATTGATGCCATCTGCATCGGTGAAGGTGAGGATATTATCCCTGTCCTGATCGCGACGCTTCTTTCTCCGGTCGATAACGGCAGGTGCGGGCTGCTGCAAACCTTCTCAACGATTCCCGGCCTGTATGTCCCGGCTTTCTATACCCCCCGTTATCATGAAGTTTCGCTGCTCGGGTATGATGTCGAAGCGGGTGCTCCGTTACCGGTCACTCGTGTTCCGGTCTGTCTGGATCGGCATGATCCGTCTGCCTCTCAGATCCTGACCGACCAGACCGAGTTTGGCGATATGTTCCTGGTGGAGGTCAGCCGGGGGTGTCCACGCGGCTGTCGTTTCTGCAGTTCGGGATTTATCTACGGTGCGTTCCGCCAGCAGCCGTTTGATCGTGTTGTCGCCCTGATTGATGAGGGACTTGGCCATCGCAGCAAGGTGGGGCTGGTCGGTGCGGCGGTGTCAGATTATTCGGAGATTGGTCGTCTCTGCAGTCATATCGTCGCCAAGGGGGCCAAGGTGTCGGTGTCATCGCTCCGCATTGACCGGATCGATCAGGGGATGCTGGACGCGCTGATTGCCAGCGGCCACAAGACGATCTCCCTGGCTCCCGAAGGGGGTTCGCAGCGGATGCGCGACGTGATCCGCAAGAACCTGACCGAGGCCCAGATCCTGGATGCCTGCGAGATGCTGATTGCCCGCGATATTCTCAACCTGAAGCTGTACTTCATCATCGGCCTGCCGACCGAGACGGATGCCGACCTTGACGAGATGGTCCGCCTGATCGAGACGATCCGGGAGCGGGTCATCGAGCGGGGGCGTGCCAACAAGCGGCTGGGCGAAATCACCGTATCGGTTAACCCCTTCATTCCCAAGCCGTTTACTCCGTTCCAGTGGTGCGGCATGGAGCCGCTCCCCTCTCTGGAGCGGAAGGTCAAGCTGTTGGAGACCCGCCTGAAGCGGCTTTCCAATGTCAAACTGAAGGTCGAGAGCCTGCGTGAATCGTATCTACAGGCGCTCCTGTCGCGCGGTGACCGCCGCCTTACTCCGTTGCTGATCGAGATGGCTGAGGGTGCGAATCTCAAGAAGGCGGCCAGGTCCTGCGGGATTGATACGGACCGCTACGTGCAGCGGGCGATATCGTCAGATGAACTCCTCCCCTGGAGCGTCATCGGCACGGCGGATCAGGAGTATCTGCGCCGCGAGCACGACCGGGCGCTCGCCGGGGAGGCGGAACTATGAAAAATTGTACGATGTGCGGCAAGGAATTTGACGAGGCCATCCCCCACTCACTGTATGCCGAGGCGGGTGAATGGCTTGCTGGTGAGGTCTGGAAGGATTCCGGGGAGTTGTGTCCGCTCTGTCTGGAGAATCGGGCCAGGCTGGTGATGATGTACGGTCACGACTATAATACGTAGTAATTTGCCATAATAAGAACACTTTAAGTGGTAGATAGTTTGAAACGCCACACATTAGGAAACCAACCTTAAAAACCCAATCATCCCTACAGGGC
>CAIYZD010000529.1 GCA_903930585.1 uncultured Geobacteraceae bacterium
CTCTGACCAGGTCTGTTCAGACTGCTGAGATTGCGGCTGGAAAGGCCTGTCGAAAAAACGTGGTGGTTGCAAGTGAACTACTCCTGCCGGGTGCCGGCATTGATGCCCTGGTCACACATCTGAAAGGGTGCGGTGATGCAAAACGGGTCATGCTGGTCGGTCATGAACCTCAGCTCGGCGTATTGACGGCAACGTTACTCGGGCGACCGGGTGAAACGATTCCGCTGAAAAAAGGTTCCTGCGTGGCTTTGAAATTCGATCAGGATGCAGATGACAAACCGGCTGCTTTTCTCTGGTATGTTGCTCCCGGAAAGAAAAAGATTACCGCTTTCAAAAGGGCATTTCCCGGCAAAAACAACTGACCGATATCGCTTGACATAAAATATATTGAAGAAACTGGCTGCTCCAGCCACTGCTCCTGAACCAGCCCCCGCGCCAGAGCCGGAGTCGAAATAAGCTCGTTGCCAAAAGAAGTAAAAATGCACGAAGGGTGGGGTTCCCCCCGCCCTTCGTTATTTCGATGCAGCTTGTTGAATTCTACGTTTACTTTTTCGCTTCATCCTTCTTGACAACAGCCATAGCGTCATTCAGAATTTTGACCCCCGCCTTTGAGGCGGTTATCGAACCGGTCAGGCTCTCGCGGGCCAACCCCGGGTTATGGAAGCCGTCCGAGTTCTCGGCGGTCCAGTATTCCCACAGGACGTGTGCTTCTTCATGTTTTTCACGAGCCAGGGTCAGGACGCTTTCGGTGACACCCATGCGCTGGGCGGCTGCGTAGGTGTCAATCAGCTGGCCGAGCCAGTACTCTGCCTTGCGCATCTTACCCTTGGTGTAGTTGATGATGGATTCCATCTCGTACTGTTTCTTTTCAACCGTGCTGTCCGAGTGACAACCGAGACAGGCTGCCTTGATGTTTTGTTTCGGCTTGACCACGCCGTGAGTCGAGAACATCTTGCCGTCTTTTCCCTTCATCTTCGGCATATGGCACTGGTGACACTGGATACCGGCTGTATCGTGAACGCTGCCGGCATAGGTTTCCGCTTCCGGGTGCTGGAACTTGATCAAACGGGCGCCGGTAACGGCATGCTTGAAGTCGAAGAAGTCCTGGGCTTCCTTGTAATGCTTCAACAGCTGCGAAACATTTTTCAGCGGGAAATGGTTTGTGCGCTGGTCGTCATATTTAACGGCGTGGCCGTCACTCCACTGGGTCCCGGATCCGCAGGCGTATTCCACATGGCACTGGGCGCACATCATGCGGGAATCGGTCTTTTTCATCACGCCAATTTTGCGGAAACCGTCCCGGAACGAGATGATTTTCAGATCGGTCACGCCGTCCTTGGCAAAAATATTGGTTTTGGTATCACGTTCGATAGCCTGAATCAGACCGTCACGTACTACGCGTGGCTGGGTGCCGTGCGGGTCGTGGCAGTGGATGCAGCCGACCGCATTGTTGGTGTCCCTGGCCACATCGACTACGTTTGAGGTGCGATCCCATTTGGCTTTCGGGTCTTTCTCTCCCATAAACTTCCATTTCAGGATGTGGTCGGATGTCTTGCACTGAATGCAGGTCGGATTGCCGGCCATGGCCGATTCCTTGAGTTTGAAATCCTTACCCTTGTCTTCCAGCACGTCCCATACTTTACCGGTTTTATCAATACCCTTCCAGCCGTCCTTAAACTGGAAACGGCCGCCCTGAAAACGGTCCACGGCAAACTGGTCGATGACCATGAAGGCGTGACCACGCGGTTCGTTGTGCTCAATGGTAAAGCCGTAAGGAGCCAACAGCTTGTCCTGCATCGGCGAACGGCCGGTCGGAGTCCCCTTCTCTTTACGTGCGCCGCCGTCGTAATTAACGTTAAAGAAACTTTCATACTGGCTTTTGTGACATTTGCCGCAGAGCGCTTGGTCGATGAGCGTCACCGGTTTGTTTTTCTCCGGATCCGTCATATGGGCATCAAGCTTGTCGTGGCAGACCGTACAGGACAGCTTGGCATGTTTGGATCCTTCCTTGAGCGCCTTGACTTCGTCATGGCACTCGTAACATTTGGCGCGGCCATCGTTGACCAGTTTTGTGGCCGGTTTGTTGACAGCGGTGGTCATGGCAGGGAGCGACAATACCGCAATGGCTCCGATGATGGCCGCAGCAACGGCCAGGCTCTTCTTCAGCATGGTGATTCTCCTTTCAGGGTGGTGATATCTTCATGTAGTGCCGCTGTTTCAACAGGTTTTGGGCGTTGCTGCATCCTGACGGCTTTCGGGGTTACCGGACAGACGTACTCACAG
>CAIYZD010000530.1 GCA_903930585.1 uncultured Geobacteraceae bacterium
GATTTGAGAAGCATGTCTGTAAATTTTGGCATAATGTAATCCTCCAGTTTGTCGGGCTGCGAGAAATGTTTGCTACCGTTTGTGCTACCGTCATGTAAAATTATACATCAATTTGCTACCGTTTGCTACCGTTTTGTTTGAATAAGTATGATTCAACATGGATCAACCGGCACAAGGCCACCCTGAAGTAAGTATCTTAAATTATTGATAAAAATGTTTGTAACTAGTTAAAATAGCAGTTAAATGGTACTAATCATATGCAGGCAAGCAGACTGGGAGAAATCCTGGTAAAAAACAATTTGGTGACCCGTGACCAGTTGAGCAAAGCTTTGGAAGAGCGAAAGCTTTCCGGCAACCAGCTCCGAATTGGCTCGATATTGATTAATCAAAAACTTCTTACGGAGGAACAGCTTACCTCATTTTTATCCAAGCAGTATGGTGTACCGAGTGTCAACCTTTCTGATTATGAAATCGATTCCGCAGTCATAAAAATTATTCCGGCAGAAGTTGCCCAAAAGTATCAGCTCGTTCCGGTTAACAGAGCAGGTGCGACACTGATTGTCGCAGTAAGCGATCCATCCAATCTGTTTGCGATAGAAGATATAAAGTTCATGTCCGGCTACAATATCGAAATGGTTGTGGCATCGGAACGCGATATCAAGGTTTCATTAGACAAGTATTATGATCAGACAGCATCTCTCGCTGACGTCATGAGCGATCTGGATGTTGAAGACATGGAAATTGTCGGTGATGAAGAGCAGATTGATCTCAATGTTCTTGAACGGGCGTCGGAAGAAGCCCCGGTTGTCAAGATGGTCAACGCCATCTTACAGGATGCAATCAGAAAAAAAGCCAGTGATATTCACATAGAGCCGTATGAAAAACTTTTCAGGGTACGCTACCGGATTGATGGCGTTCTCTACGAAGTCATGAAGCCTCCGCTCAAGTTGAAGAATGCCATAACTTCACGCATCAAAATTATGGCGGAACTTGATATTGCCGAACGCCGGCTTCCGCAGGATGGCCGCATTAAAATAAAACTGGGTGGCGGCAAGGATATGGACTTCCGGGTTTCCTGCCTTCCGACACTGTTCGGCGAGAAGATTGTCATGCGTCTTCTTGATAAAGGGAACCTGCAAACGGATTTGACCAAACTGGGATATGAACCGGAAGCTTTAGCCCATTTCATGCACGAAATACATAAGCCATTTGGTATGGTGCTGGTTACCGGACCAACCGGTAGTGGTAAAACGGTTTCCCTCTATTCGGCAATATCTGAACTGAATAAAGTATCGGAAAATATTTCCACGGCTGAAGATCCGGTCGAATTCAACTTTGCCGGAATTAATCAGGTTCAGATGCATGAGGATATTGGCCTTAATTTTTCCGCTGCGTTACGCTCCTTTCTGCGCCAGGATCCTGATATCATCATGATTGGAGAAATACGCGATTTCGAAACTGCTGAGATAGCCATCAAGGCGGCTTTAACCGGTCACATGGTTCTTTCAACGCTACATACCAATGATGCCCCGGCTACTATTAACCGCCTGCTTAATATGGGTATTGAGCCATTTCTGGTCGCTTCGGCGGTTAATCTGATAACCGCCCAGCGTTTGGCACGTCGTGTCTGCGGTGAGTGCAAGCAACCGGAGGATGTTCCGGTTCAGGCGTTAATCGATGCCGGGGTGTCCCCGGAAGATGCGCCGTCATATGTCTGTATGCGTGGCAAAGGATGTCCGGCGTGCAATAATACCGGTTACAAGGGTCGCGTCGGATTCTATCAGGTAATGCCGATGCGCGAGGAAATCAAGGAACTGATTTTAAATGGCGCCAACACGGCTGAGATCAAACGTGAATCCATGAGGATCGGCATCAAGACGATGCGTCAATCCGGCTTGACAAAACTGAAGGAGGGCGTAACCTCCTTTGAAGAAGTGTTGAGAATAACCGTTTCAGACAACTAAACAGGGGGCTCTTAGATGGCCAACCTTCATCAGCTACTGAAAATACTTGTGGAATCGAATGGTTCTGACCTCCACATTACAACCAATTCGGCCCCTCAAATGCGTGTCGATGGTCACCTTATGGCCATGGATTTTCCTGCCATGAATCAGGTGGACACAAAGCAACTCTGTTACAGCGTGCTGACGGACGCGCAAAAACATAAATTTGAAGAGGAAAATGAACTGGATCTTTCGTTTGGAGTAAAGGGTCTTTCCCGCTTCAGGGGAAATATGTTTATTCAGCGAGGTGCCGTGGCAGGAGTTTTCAGAGTCATTCCGTATAAAATAATGACGTTTGATGAATTGAACTTGCCGCCGGTAGTCACCGAGTTGGCTTCCCGGCCGCGCGGGCTTATTCTTGTGACCGGACCCACCGGAAGCGGCAAGTCGACGACCCTGGCTTCGGTAGTCGATTTCATCAACATCAATCGGCGTGAGCATATTATTACGATCGAGGATCCGATTGAATATATCCACCCTCACAAAGGGTGTCTTGTTAACCAACGCGAAGTGGGTGCTGATACCAAAGGATTCAAAAATGCACTCAGGTTTGTGTTGCGGCAGGACCCTGATGTTGTTCTGGTTGGCGAATTACGTGACCTCGAAACTATTGAGGCGGCTCTCACCCTGGCAGAAACCGGGCATCTCTGCCTTGCAACATTGCATACAAATTCATGTGCCCAGACCATAAACCGGATTGTTGACGTATTTCCTCCGTATCAACAGACACAGATTAGAACACAGCTTTCTTTTGTACTCGAAGGTGTCTTGTCGCAAACGCTAATTCCCCGAATGGGATCGAAAGGACGTGCGTTGGCACTTGAAATAATGGTACCTAATGCCGCGATCCGTAACCTTATTCGTGAGGATAAGGTTCATCAGATTTACTCTCAGATGCAGATTGGCCAGGATAAATACGGCATGCAGACCATGAATCAGTCACTTTTTTTACTCTTTCAGAGACGCATGATTTCGCTTGAAGACGCGCTCGGTCGTTCTCAAGATCCTGATGAATTCAAACAGATGCTCAGTAACCCAGCAGCAGCAATACAGCGCCGTCCCCAGAGAAGCTGAATTAATTAAGGAGATCCGTAATGGCGAAATTTAACTGGGAAGCTCGCACGAGAGCCGGAGGTACACAAAAAGGTGTAATCGAGGCGGCAACTGTTGATGTCGTTGAAGCGCAGCTGAAAAAATATGGATTCAGTAATATAACAATCAAATCCGAATCCAAGGGTTTCAGTATAAAGTTTCCGAAATTCGGCGGCGGCGGAAAGATCGATCAAAAAGACCTTGTCATATTTACGAGACAATTTTCAACCATGATTGACTCCGGCTTGCCGCTTGTTCAATGTTTGGAAATACTTGCAAGCCAACAGGAAAACAAGGCGTTTCAGGATATGTTATACAAGGTTAAGGAAAGCGTTGAGAGCGGCTCTACGTTTGCCGATGCTTTAAGCAAACATCCGAAAGCTTTTGACCAGCTGTTTGTAAACCTCGTATCGGCCGGCGAAATAGGCGGTATTCTGGACACGATATTGACACGGCTTGCCGCCTACATTGAAAAATCAATGAAGTTAAAAAAACAGATTAAAGGCGCCATGGTTTACCCGATTACGATCATGTCCATTGCTGTTGTGGTTGTTGGTGTCATTCTGGTTTTTGTTATTCCGACGTTTGCTAAAATGTTCGTTGAATTCGGGGGAGAGTTGCCTGCTCCGACCAGATTCGTTATTGCTCTCAGTAATTTTCTGATCAAGTATATCGTTGTGTTAATAGGCGGTTTTTATGCGATTGTCTGGGCCGTAAAAAAATATTACGCCACCCCGTCCGGCCAGAAAAATATAGACCGGCTGGCTCTCAAGGCACCAATTGCCGGCCCGCTGATCAGGAAGGTTGCCGTGGCCAAATTTACCAGAACCCTGGGGACCATGGTGAGTTCCGGTGTACCGATTATGGATGGTCTTGAAATTGTTGCCAAAACCGCAGGGAATAAAATTGTTGAAGAGGCAATCTACGCTGTCAGGCAGGCAATCTCGGAAGGTAAAACCATGGCCGAACCTCTGGCTGCCTGCGGAGTTTTTCCACCGATGGTGGTTCAGATGATTTCTGTCGGTGAAGCTACCGGTGCAATGGACGCCATGTTGAATAAAATTGCTGACTTTTATGATGATGAAGTTGATGATGCCGTTGGTGCGATGACGGCTATGATGGAGCCGTTGCTTATGGTGTTTCTCGGAACAACGGTCGGTGGTCTGGTTGTTGCCATGTCTCTGCCGATCTTCAAGCTGGCGGGA
>CAIYZD010000531.1 GCA_903930585.1 uncultured Geobacteraceae bacterium
ACCAGTCTTTCGTGCGTGACGTGCTAATCGATCCCAACGATGCCGCCATTGCCAAAACGGTAATCGCATTGGCCCATAGCCTTGGTTTCGGCGTAATCGCAGAGGGAGTTGAAACCGCCGAGCAACGTGACTTCCTGGCCAGTAACGGCTGCCATGCCTATCAGGGCTATTTCTTCAGCAGACCGCTACCTATCGAGGGCTTTGAGGAGTATGCAAACCGTTCGATTACATGAATGCCTTATCTTTTTGCCGATCAAAATCTGCTCATCGTCACCGGAGAGCAGCATGTGAAAGAGAAAATTCATCGGATTGAGTACTGAACATGCAGCATTTCGATCTCAAGATTATTTGTCAATTGTGTGCCTTTTTTCCCACAAAAACGCCAATCGGAACCGTGTAGATGACCGTGCCGTTAGCCATACGGGCATTGATCCCGTATTCGTTGATACCGATATCGGCGGTAATCATCTCGCGCAGTCGTTCCGTATCGCCGGGTTTTGGAAACGATGCTTTCAGCTGTACTTCCAATTCGATTTCAACACCATAAACACTCTGCCGACACTCCTCCAGACCTGACTGCTGGAACAATGCTGTGAATTCCTCTGTTGTAAGGGCATGGGTATGAGAAGAGTCACGCATGATTTCCAGTCGGTCATAGGATGCAGATTTAGCCGGATCGATGGCAACATCAGCCACTAATACCCGACCTCCGGGCTTACAAACCCGGATCATCTCGACCAGAGCGGCACGAGGATCAAGAAAATGATGATAACTGTAGCGGGTTATAATCAGTGAATAACTGTTGTCATCGTAAGGGAGTGGCAAAGCCGAGCCAACAGACCAACTCAGATTCGTAAGCCCTTTTTCAATTTGTCGTTTTTGTGCCTGTTCAATCATCGCGGGGGTAATATCTACCCCGGTGACGTGATTACAATGTGCGGCAAATTCACACGCTACCAGTCCTGGGCCACAGGCTACGTCCAGGACGTTGTCGCCTTGTTTCACTTCAGCGAGTTCTTTCAATCGCTGAATAGAATCCAGATGCCCCGGAACCTGCGCGAAAGGGATTGCCTGCTGAGAAAACTGTTCAACTATTGTGGCCTGATGGTTAGTACTGTCTTGTTGGCTCATTCTGAAACTCCAGTAATTTTCAGTAAGAACGCTTATTTCGTAATGGTGCAAACAGATGTTCATGACGATTGCCGGCCCGGAATAAACGGAATCAGTCCCCGCTCAAAGGCTTCTTCCTGCAACTCCATCGGCATGTTGCGGATATCCACGACGGAGAAATACCATGTTTCGGTATTTTCGTCATAGACCCTGCGGATGTCAATATTTTCAAAATTTACCGGTACGGTGTTCATGCCTGGCCGCATCGATATGGTTTGTCTATTCTTTTCAACCTCTCACTCCCCATCCGTCCCAATCAACCCTTTTGCATCACTTCCATCAACTCAAGAAACGGCAGCGTGTTCTTGATCCGCTTCTCAACATGACTGATATGCTCGGCAGGCGGGATATTTTCCGGCATGGCTCCAGCCTGCTACGACAAAGGAACCATCAATGACATCCAGATTACCCTTTTCAATAGAGATGACCGAGATTCGATCCTTGATTGGAATCGGCTTTAATGGAGGAAGGATCGGTATTGTCATTTACTACTCCGCATGATGGGTAAATGGGTATTGCTCCAAACAATCATTTGTGATATCTTCTCACTCGGAGGTAATAATCATGCTGCTACATACAGATGCCAGACGCCGAATCACACTCCCACCGATAGTTGGAATCAATCCAGGGGACGCGATTGATCTTGAGATACTTGCAGATGGCCGAATTATGCTGATTCCCA
>CAIYZD010000532.1 GCA_903930585.1 uncultured Geobacteraceae bacterium
GTATGGCCATATACACATATTTTACATCTTAAGTAAAGGACGTATTACGGATTCTTACATCAACACAATAAACATCTATTATTTTCCCGCCGGTCTGTGGTACGATAAGCCCGTTTTAATTATGCAGATATTATGTATTCATCTCCCTCAAACAGAGGAGAATCGATATGAAACCGGTCCCGTTTTCGGCCATACTGACTTCATCAAGATTCACCTGGCGCATCATGTTTCTCCTGCCGATCATCCTTGCCGTTTCCTTTGTCATAAGCACCCCGAACCGTTCGCACGCGGTGGATGCCGCAGAGCTCGCCGAAAATATAGACAACTATTTCCTTCCCGCATATCCGGATGTGTACGGCTCGATCCTGGAAAAGTATACTGATAGCGACATAAAGAGTTTTAACCCTGAAAAGATGGGCAGAGTTTTGGAATACTTCGGGTACTTTCAGACCGTGGACACCATGCTAACCAAGATGGTTGAAGGCGATAACACGTCAGCCGCTCTTGCTGT
Organism: uncultured Geobacteraceae bacterium; assembly: GCA_903930585.1. GTDB lineage: Bacteria > Desulfobacterota > Desulfuromonadia > Geobacterales > Pseudopelobacteraceae > JACRCG01. The sequence continues at coordinate 512 of CAIYZD010000532.1, forward strand.
GGCTTCTGCGGTGGTGAAGAAGGGGATCGCCCTGTCCGTTGATGAAACCGTTAAAAAGGTGGTCATCTACGGGTATGAGGCGGGCGCCCTGCCACTCACGCTCCTCGTGACAACGCTGGAAATCACCAAGGCCTCGTACGATGCGGTGGAAGCCAGCAAAACGGCTCTTGATCTGGAGCGCCTCTATTACAAGATAGAGGCCGACCCGACCCTTAAGACACAGGGGAGAAAACTGGGTGAGGGGGAGCCTATTCGGCAGGACCAGCGGGCCGTGGAACATTTTTGGAGAATGATCTACTCGGACAAGGATTTTGAAGGCATATTCAAAAACTATGTCACGTCCGTGCTTGGCCAGGAATGGCCCGAACCAACCTTCTGGGAAACCTTGACCACCTCCTCCGGTCTGCTGAGAGAGGCAAAGCTGCTGGAAGAGCAGCAGCGGATAAAAACCTACATAAAAGGGCTCTTATCCGAGTTGAACAGTGCGGCAAAGAAAAGAGAAGCGGGGGTAATCCTCGCTAAACAGATGAAAGAGATCGCAGCGTCATGGCCAAACATTTCCGAAGGGGCACTGATGATCAAGGCCATGGAATACGGCCAGTATGCCTTGCTCAAGTTGCCTGAAGCGAAGGCCTACCTCGCTTCTTTTCCCAGCCGGTACGCGGAGATGAAAACGCGCTTTGACAAGGCAACGCCAACCGAACTTACGGTGATCAAAAAATTGATTATCGGCGAACAGGTGAATATAACACTTTTCGCCGCGGCTCTGCGCGGTTTTCCGACCAGGGGCAAATACGCGGGTGAACGGATGGCGACCCTGACAGAGCTGAAGGGCGCGTATGTAAAACTCAACAGCCTTTATGACGCCATTCCCCAGTCTGAGATCAACCGGCGTCTTGAAGCGGAAAACAAGCGGATTATCGATGAGGCTGCTCGTCTGGATACTGGCGGAGTGTCCTTCGAATTTACGCGGCATCAATGCACCAAGAGTTTTGATGATGTAAAATCAGGGTTTTTCGACAAGGTCATGTCGGGAGCGGGCGATGCGCTACAGGCTGTAGACAAGTCAAAGGCACTCATATCCAAGGACATTTCCGAGATAAAAAATTCCTATGATAAAGATTTTCTGGAGAACGAGAAGAAATCTCAGGACGCTGCGACAAAGCTTGGCGAGCAGACCGGCAGGGTTCAACAAGCGTACGACGCCATGATAAGATCAGGAAAAGGGGATTCTTCGAGCCTGTATTACCAGCTTCAAAATCTCAAGCATCAGGCGCATGACCTTGGTGAGAGGTTCGAAAAATACCACCAGATCTTCGCTACCTCCTCGGAAATAGATTTTACCGATTGCGGAAATACGCTTACGGAGATAGACAAATTCTACGAGGCCAACAATAATAAATTTGGGATGACCCAGGCGCTCCTGAACGAGCAGTTTGTATCAGCACAAACCATTTACTATAAATTCCTCCAAACGCATGGCACCAATATTTACCTCTCAACCAACCACTTCTTGCCGCCTGAGGAACTTGTCAGGCTGAAGAAAACAGTTGCGGATGCACCGGATAGCTACATCGGCATGGATCTGAAATTCCTCAAAAGCCTGATCCACATAAGTAAGGAGAGAACGATATCTTTGGGCGTTCTGGACATAATGAAGGATATTCTAGCGGCTCTCGGAAAGTACAGGAACGCTACCAGCGCTATGAGGATGCAGCATTACCCATCCTATGAGACAAGTACTCTTCCCTGTCTCAAATTCATGGAAAGTAAAGACGCAGCAAGTGCCATACAGACGGTTTTGAATGCCATTGACAGTGCCATCATCGCATATCAGGAGACTGATCCCCGCACTGTTTCGCAAACCGCGAAGCAGGAATTTGACACCACCCTTTCATACCTGCGCTGGTTCAGGAAAGACATGGAAGAATACCAGAAACTCATCGGACAAGCTTCCGGACTTTCAGCCCTATTTGAAGGTTACCTGATCAAGGCTTTAAAACAGAACGCCTCCCTGGAAGACGACATGGCCTACCTCTCTTCCATCTTGCAGCGTTTTGAGACTGCCCGTTGGAATGTGGAGAGCACGTTCGTAATGAGCCAATTCAAAGCCGGCAGCTGGAGTTTTGCCCTGGGTACAACGCCGCCGGCCGTCACCAGAGAATCGGTAATGAGCGCACTCGACAAGAGCGATATTCTTGGCCTCAGCGAACAGTTGGGACTGGGTCTGGCACCCCTCATTCCCGCCGATTTCATCGAGGTAAAGGCCAAGGAGGGTTTCATTACAATAACGGTTGACGACGTAAACCGTCTTACCGCAAAGATTCAGGCACTCCCGACAACAAATTTACAGGCATTTATCGGACCACTCTATGCGATGAGGCAAAGTACCGGTGCCGAAGGCTTCATCGTGGAGTGTTTCTATTCGGTGGGAAACAACCTTTGGCCGTTATTCAGTTCCAGCAAGGGCATGGAAGCTGCCGGACAAAAACTGCGGGAGGCCTTGTCCAAACAGCGGGATTTGGCAGAAAAGAGCCAGTCTGTTATTGATAATGCCAACGCCCGATTTGGACTGGTTCTTGAGAAGGCAAATTCGGCGATTACTGCCATCAAACAATATATTGCCCAAGGCCAGTCAAACAATGCTCTTATCTATGTCACTCTTCGCGATGACCTTGTGACCCAGTATAGTTCCTACAATGAGACGCGCGCCGATGTGGACGCCGCACTCAAGGAACTGTCCGGACTTATCGAGCAGGCGCAGGCCAAGATGATTGGCGAGGGCGCACCCGGCGCCGGCCAGGTACCTGCCGCTGTGCAGGATTTTTACCGGCAATTCAGAGCGGCCTATGAATCCCGGAACGATTCGCTGATAATGAGTTTTATGGGTGATGAATGGGAAACGGAAGACGGCACCACCCTCTCGGATCTGCAGGCAAACCTGCGCAGGTCTTTCAAAATCTTTGACGAGATCAGGTTCAGCATCCAGAACCTCGCGATCGTTCCGAATCCTGACAGGAAATACATAGCCACGTATGACGTGACAATATCCAGCAGGATTTACAGCCGCAATTTAAAACACGAGGAAAAATCGAGCGTAACGGAGGTTCTCTCGCTCGACGCCTCCGGAAAAGTGAAAATAGTCAGAACCATTGGCGGAAGGTTCTGGTTGATTCAGTAACTGCTCCCAATCCGGGAATTTTTACCTTGCGCCTCAAAACGAGCGCCAAGACATTTAACAAGGAGGGTGGCTATGGAGAAATCACATCTGTTGCGGCGACTTTTGCTCTGGGCAGCATGCTGTTCAGTCTGTGCCGTTCCGGTAACCGTCTGTGCCGAAAACGAGTTCCATTTGGGGAATGAACTGTCGATCACGACAAATGACGTCAGCGGTCCGGGGAAAGCGCAATCTTCCCTGACTAAGGGCGCCCGCTATCTGGACGTCCTCAATTTCTATGGCAATGGCCGTTCCAATCAATTGGAATATGGCTATACCATCGGTGGCAAGGCGACCGATGATCAGCTCAATGATTCTAAGACGTTTTCACTTACCAATTTTCAGGGACGTTTTTCTAACAAGGTGCATACTCTGGTACTGGGAGATACTTTCGAGTCATTTTCCCAGTACTCCCTGAATACGGCAGTCAAGGGGGGGGCTTATAAATTCACCGCCAACCGCCGCAATACGCCGGAAGTTACCCTGCTTTACGGCTTGGCCTATTCCCGCTGGGACAACCTCTGGACCAGCGGAGCCATGGAACGTCAGGTTATCGGCGGCAGGATCCGCCAATCGGTGGGAGATGACTTCTCCATCGCTTTGAGCGGTGTCCAGACCATCGACCATATGGGGATGCCGGGATTAACTCTTTATGACGGCCATACATTTACTCTCGACGCAGAATACCGGCCAATTCCCGGCTTAACTCTGCGCAGTGAAGCGTCTTTTTCCAACTACGGCAAGACTGAGACAGGTGCTTACAGCACCAGCGATGGCAACGCCGTAAGGTTCGAGGCGGTGGGCGACGCTGATCCCAGTCGGGTAAGTCTCGAATATGAACGGATCACTCCCGGTTATGTGACTATCGCCGGTTCCGCCACCCCGGATCGGGAAAAGGTGAAGGCCCGCTGGCGCTATAAATATACAAAAAACGTGACGTACAATTTCGGATTTCTCTGGTTTCATGACAGCATCTTCGACCAGAAAGCCGATCGTACCGATCATTATAAACCAGAGGTGGGGGTGAGTATAAAAAGACCCTTCGGGCGCCAATATGCCGTTGCCGATGTCACCTATAAACTCGATACTGTCTACAACAGCACTACCACCACAAACGACCATTTCATCAACTTTACATACCGTGACCGCTTTGGCATATTTGACAGCGACAGCAATTTTTCGATAGCGCTCTATGACACCACCGATTCCCGGCGCGCCCAGGAATACACGTACAATACCAGCCTCTCCAGCCGCCATACCGTGGGTCCGGTAATTCTCAAGCCTGTTTTCTATTTTGGCGGCTGGACTGCAAACGAAGAACTTGCTATTGCCCGTACCACCGACTATATCTTCGAATATTCCGGCGGACTTGGTGTTGAGGTACCGACATGGAAAGTCACCTCCTCCTGGAAAATTGGAGAAAACAGATTGCTGAAGGAAGCGGCAGGTGACACGATGAAGACATACGGCCAGGCCAATATTTACTGGCGTCCGGAATTCGCAGCAAAAACACAAGGGATGCTGTTTGTGCGGGCATTTATAAACGATTACCGCTACTCACTGAATTCAGCCAACGCGGAGAACTTTCGGGAAAATAGTGTGACCGTCGGCGCAAACTTCCTTTATTAGTCCGGATAAACACATTAAACATTGGAGGATTATATGAAATCACTGCTATCGTATCTGGTGTTTATGCTGCTCGGGCTGGCGCTTTTGACCCCATCCCCGGCCGATGCCAAATGGTGGATATTTGGTCAGTCAAACGAGGAAGTTTCCTTTTCCTATCTCAATCTGAACCGTTTTTCCTATGATGAAAGCGGTCCCAAAACATCAATACCCAAAGGTTCGCTGGCCGATGGGCAGATACTGATCAACGGCAAGGTGAAAGTCGGCAAGGGAAACGTCGGTGGGGTGCGTATTTCGACAAACAATAAGGAGAACTGGCAGGATGCAAAACTTGCTGATGACGGCACCTTCGAATTTCGTTTCACCCCGGACCTGAACAAAGTCATCGTGCTTTATGTCGAGGCGACGGACACGGCCGGAAAGGTTAACGACGTGGAGAAAACCCGCAAGGAAGTGACCATTGTTGACAGCAATCTTCAAGAAGTTGCCCGCGGTGTTTTGGATGCGCTCATCGCCGCATACCGGGCCGAGGATCCCGCTGCGTTCATGCGGCTGGTCAGCGAGGATTACGCCGGTGACGCAGCCAATCTTGACCGGGCCATCCGCAAGGATTTCTCTGCTTTTGACAATATCGATCTCCGTTACACGCTCAATAATTTAACGTATGTGCCCGGGGGCAAAATATTTGCCGCCATAAACTACAATCGCTCGGTCACCTCGTCCAGGAGCGGCAAGACCTTCAGTGACAACGGTTCGACCGAGATCGTCCTGAAGCCGTCCGAGAAGGGTATCGCCATATTCAGTATGAAAAATCCCCTTATTTTCGGTCTCTCGGATGCCGCCGAGGTTGCCACCGGATCATCCGCCGTCAGCCAGCCGGTGATCGTGGTTGATGCCAGAGGCACTGTGGTGAAGGTCCCCGCCGTCGTCTTTAATCAGATAGTCAAGGACGAAACTTTTTCCGTCACGACAAATGCCGACGGCACTTCGACCGTGGCCGTTTCGACCGGATCGTATACGGTAAATGCCGACGGAACGGTGAAAAACGTTACTCCGGCGACGATACGGTACAGTGCCACCGTTGAATCAGGATCTGTCAACCTGGTCTATACCGGACAGCCTCCGGTCGGGTTCGACTTTGCCCGGGGGGAGACAACTACCGGTACCGGAGATTTTTTCATTACGGGTGGCGGGCCTGACAAAGCCTATTCCTGGATTGCCAACGGCGCATCGTACCAGGATCTGGGGACGGCGGTTGCGATTGCGACACTCGGTTCAGCTCCGACATCGGGGTACAGGACAACCACTGGTATGGGTGTATATCTTGAAGCAGGGCATACCTATGCCTTCAAGCTTGGCAGCGGCAAATATGCACTCATGGAGGTGACATCGGCTTCTGAATCGTTTGCAACGGGGATGATGGTGATTACCATGCGGATGAAATACAAGTATCAGGCGAGCGGAGATGCGCAGTTTCTGCCATAGGCGCTGGATGAAGATCTGTGTAAATCAAGCGGTTGGGGAGGAACAATGTCGAATAACGTATCCATAATCGGGCTGTTACTGGCGCTGACGATTTTGTGCCCCCAGTCGGCCGCTTTTGCCGCCGACAACGGCACAACCGGTGCCGTAAAATCTGTGGTAACCAATCCTCAAGAATTGATCCGGTTGAGCCTGGATGGCTTGATTTCCGCCTATTCCGGGAAAAATATCCGCCAGTTCATGGATCTGGTGAGTGAATCCTACACCGGGGACGCATCCGTGCTGGAAAGCTCTATCCGCCGTGATTTCAGCGACTTTACCAATCTATCCATGCGTTATACATTCAATAACGTTACCTCTGACGGCAAGGGTAACGTTTCCGTTGCCGTAACATCCGTACGCGACCATACCGTCATAAAGACCGGTAAACAGGCAACAATCAAGAAACAGTCCACCCTGATCTTTAAACTCGAAAACGGCGCTTACAGACTCTATTCCCAAAAGAGTCCGCGCCTTTTCGGGCGTGATTTTCAATAGTCAGCCATTTGGTTTTGTCATGTGACATTGTTCATGCCACATGACAAAATAAGTTGTTACTCTGGTTACTGGAAAATCAGCAGGTTAGCAAATGTGTAAATGTGTAAATGACAATAAATGTTGTCACTGGAGTGCACTCTACTTAGTCGATTGAGTAATTCATTGAAGCACTTAAAACAGGGGTTGTCCTTCAATAAAAATATGTGCATACGTCTCAAACGCCACCATAAAAAACGAAATTATAGAAAACCACTTGATGATACTCACCTTCCGTTTTTCCTGAGAAGTTAATTCGTCATGAGCAGATTTGTTGCGACGAGACATTCCGTGCCAGATTACATAAAGGTTAATTGCAGCCCCAAGTACTGCGAACAGTTGTAAAGGAATCCGTATCGCTGCCGAGTCAAGAATCTAATTAATTGAAAATGCTGTTAGCATTTGTTGAAGTGAGACAAGCGAATATTGTTGATTACAGTCAGTAGACGGTAGCATACTATTTTTAGAGGTTGATATGATTGACAGAAAAAAACTGGTCAAGATAATTTTTACCGCATCTTTCAGTTTGCTTATTTACTCAATTTTTGAGATTCCCACTCTGGCTGTTGATCTGGTAGATTGCGAGGCCGGCTCAACTCGAAAAATATTTCTGGTGATAAGCAAAGTTCTCTATGGCCCGGTGGTTGATGCTAGTTTCAAGATCTACAACTGTCTGCTTCTGCTTTCAACCGTTTTGTTCTGCAACACAATTTTGACCATGAACACAAAAAAAAGTCCAATGGCATCCATTTAAACCCATCCTTGACGAAGTGTCAGGTGCGTTATCAAGGTGAGCCATCGTCAAAGCCGATATGGGTTAGTGTTAGTCAAGTAATTCGGTTCACACAACAACAGGTCTTATGAGTGACAACTTTTATTGTCATTTGATACAATTCAAGAAATAAACAAAAAAAGACTAAAAGAGTATTTTTATCCTATTGACAAGTGTCGTATTGGCTGGTATTACATATCATATACGCTTTCACTTTACTTCCAAGGAGAACCACCTATGTGCCTCACAACTCTTGTAACCCAGCAAGCACCTGATTTTACTGCCGATGCGGTCCTGCCTGACAACAGCTTTGGTTCGATTACTCTTTCGTCATTCAAGGGTAAGTATGTTCTATTATTTTTCTATCCCCTTGATTTTACCTTTGTCTGCCCTTCCGAAATTCTGGCATTCAATAAAAAAGTTGCCGAGTTCAAGGAAAAAAATACTGAGGTTATCGGCGTTTCCGTCGACTCAAAATTTACCCATCTGGCCTGGAAAAACACTGCTATTGAAAATGGCGGCATCGGTGCCATCCAATATCCGCTTGTTCAGGATCTTAACAAGGAAATTACCAAATCGTACGGTATCCTTTTAAACGGTTCCGTTGCTCTCCGTGGTCTGTTCCTGATCGACACGAAGGGTGTCGTACGCCATTCCGTGATCAATGACCTTCCGCTCGGTCGCAACGTCGACGAGGCTCTCCGCATGGTAGACGCTCTCCAATTCCATGAAACACACGGTGAAGTTTGCCCGGCTAACTGGAAACAGGGCGAAGAAGCTATGAAACCGACCGCAGAGGGTGTTGCGTCGTACCTGGCCAAGCACTCGAAATAGTTGGCAGATTGAGATTGTAATTAAAATAATGCAGATACCACGAGCAGCCTGTTGGCTGCTCGTGGTATTTTGATCCACATTATCTGCATGCGCGGCTCGTACAAAACCTCTTGACTTTAAGTATCAATTTTTTCTACTATGGTAGAAATCGTAAAGGCAATGAAGAGGAGTAGTAACCATTTACGTGCTTTTCAGAGAGCCGGTGGCTGGTGCGAACCGGTAAGCATTGTGGTGAACTCGCCTTGGAGCCGCTCTGGTGACAGGTAATCAGAGTCGTGAGCCTGCGTTAATGGCGTATGGAGGCCTGATTTTTTCAGGCGAATTGGGTGGTACCGCGGATGGTTCAAAACCTCTGCCCCAAATATGGGGTAGAGGTTTTTTTATTCCCGCGACGGAGATACTGCACGTAATGCGCTCCGTCGCAGCTCACTGAAAGGAGTATACAATGGCAAAGGCACCAAAAAAAGATGACCGGAAGATTATCAGAATTTTTGATACGACTCTGAGAGATGGGGAGCAGGCACCCGGCAACAGTATGAACATCGAGGAAAAACTGCGGATTGCCAAGCAACTTCAAAAAATGAATGTCGATGTCATTGAAGCTGGTTTTCCGATTGCGTCCGATGGGGACTTCGAAGCGGTAAAAATGGTTGCCCAGACGATCAGAGGGCCTGAGATAGCGGGACTGTGCCGTTCCAACGACAAAGATATCGATCGTGCCTGGGATGCGCTGAAATATGCCGGCGAAAAGGGGCGTATTCATACCTTTATCGCCACCTCCGACATCCATATGAAGTACAAACTGCAGATGGAACCGGCCAAGGTTCTGGCGTCAGCCGTAAAAGCGGTGAAGCGTGCCGCTTCATATACCCCGAATGTCGAGTTCTCCTGCGAGGATGCCGTCCGTACCCGCTTGCCGTTTCTTGCCGAAGTGGTAGAAGCGGTCATCGCCGCCGGTGCAACGACCGTCAATATCCCTGATACTGTCGGCTACACCATTCCGTTCGAGTATTTCAATATCATTACGTATCTCAAAGAGAATGTACCCAATATCGACAAGGCGATCATCTCGGTTCACTGTCATAATGATCTGGGATTGTCGGTGGCCAACTCTATAGCTGCAATCCAGGCAGGCGCCGGTCAGGTGGAATGCACGATCAACGGTATTGGCGAGCGTGCCGGCAACTGTTCGCTGGAAGAGTTCGTCATGATTCTGAAAACCCGGCGGGATATTCTCCCCTTTGCCACCAATGTGGTTACCGAGCAGCTTACACCGGCAAGCCGGTTATTAACTGCAGTTACCGGCATCGGGGTTCAGCCGAACAAGTCCATCGTGGGCGCAAATGCCTTTGCCCATGAAGCCGGCATCCACCAGCACGGGATGCTGATGGAAAAGACGACCTACGAAATCATGACCCCCGAGTCGGTAGGCCTCTCAGCAAGTGCCATAGTTCTAGGCAAACATTCCGGTCACCACGCCCTCCGCAAACGGCTTGTTGAGTTAGGCCATGATCTGGACGATGAAAAATTCCGGCGCACCTTTGACCGGTTCAAGGAATTGGCGGACTTAAAGAAAGAAATTTTTGACGAAGACCTGGATGCAATCGTCTGTGATGAAGTGCGTGAAGAAGATCACTACAAGCTGGATCATGTTACGGTGACCTGCGGCTCTTTTGCCGTGGCAACGGCAACGGTCCAGATGGAAATAAACGGCGTTACCGTACGCACTGCCGAACTGGGTGACGGTCCGGTTGATTCGACGTTCAAGGCAATCAAAAAGCTGACCAAGTCAAAGGCAAAATTGACGCAGTATAACGTCGGCTCCATTACCGGAGGTACCGATGCACAGGGAGAGGTAACCGTACGTATCAGCGAAGGGAATCATAGTGTTGTCGGCAAGGGAGCCTCAACCGACATCATCGTTGCCTCGGCAAAAGCGTATATCCATGCCCTCAATCGCTTGAGCAGCAAGCAGAAACGACTGATCGAAGCGGTGTAGTCTTTTAACGAAGGTGTATTGTTAAAAAGCCTGACGGATTACCACCGTCAGGCTTTTTATTACCACCGCATAGCCAACCGTATTTAGGTTGCATAATTCTGAAAATCGTCCTCTTACAAACCTTTCAGCAATTCGAGTATCTACCCTCTCGCTACCAGGGCTTAACGGCGGGTTCTTAATGTTGGGGCCGCTGGTTATTGAGGTTATATCCAACGTTGCAGTCACCCCCCACAACCACTATAGACGCAAGAAGGCCACCTCCGGAGAGATGGCCTTCTAAATTCTGCTGTTCATGTATCCATCCTTTATCAGTTTTTAGAAGCCACCGTAACGGCTTCTTCCTTCACTACAGAGACAATCCCTTTTACCATGCCAGTCATCAGCAGTACTGCCGGTATAACCTGTGCTACAACTATCAGGGCGCAGAATCCCAAGAATACCCAGACAAAAATCCCACTATTATCTTCACTTAAACCGTTTGCTGCAAATGCCGTTACTGGTGCCAATGTTCCTGCGATGGTGGTGATAAGTGCTCTCATGACATCCCCCTATTTTAAGTGTTGTTGAATTCGATTGCTTTTGTCTTTATGCTTAGCATGGAGAGTGCCAAGTAATGCATATTAATTGCATGACGTGTAACATGCCAATATTGCCAAACAATTACAAAACGTTGAAGAGCATGCTATGTGATCAACAATAATAATGAAGATTACTGTATGGGAGCACAATACTAATACTTTGGAGGGCATACGAACAAGTGCTGTAACTTCGGCAGGTTATCTTCTTGAATAGTGGAAGTGGGAGTGTATGAAACTTCTATACTTCAGGACAATGGGGGACAATCGCGATCACATCCGACGAACTTAGTTAGACATCCATACTATTGTCAGTTCACCAAACTAATACCCGCTCTCAAAAAGTTATTGAGTACAAATCGCTTAATCCTGAATAGATCAACATTATAATAATTGACATTTTATTAACATCCACTGTAAACAATTTCAATGGCGTTTGAGGATTGCTGAACCGATGACCAAAGAACAGGGTGATGCCGTCCTCAACGAACTTCGCCAAATCAAACAATTACTGCAACGCCCCCCTCAACAGCAGGTTCAACAGGCACCTCAGGCGCCCAATCCTGAAAAGTCGGCCATTGTTAATGTTGCAGGCTTGCCGTTCCTCGGCAAGGAAAACGCTCCGTTAACCCTGGTAATGTTTACCGACTACCAGTGCCCCTTCTGCAGCCGCTTTGAAAGCCAAATCCTGCCGGAGATCAAGAAACAGTATATCGATACCGGTAAGTTGCGCTTAGTGGTGCGAGATCTGCCATTGCCGTTTCACCCAAATGCGTCCAAAGCTGCCGAGGCAACACACTGCGCTGAGGAGCAGGGCAAATACTGGGAGTTACGCGATAAACTGGTGGTCAATGGCGATAAGCTGGATGCCAAACTATTGCCTGATTACGCCCAACAGGTCGGTTTGGATGTGGACAAATTCTCCTCCTGCCTAGAGAGCGGACGCCATGCCGAGAAAGTCAAGGCAAGCGCCACACTGGCCGGGTCAATCGGTATCTCCGGTACTCCCAGTTTAGTGGTGGGTAGATCAAAGGGTGACAGTGTGGACGGTCTCAAGGTTGTGGGTGCCCAACCTTTTGCTGTATTAGATCAGAAGCTGAAGGCGCTGCTGAACGGGACTGACAAGTAACGGTGATCCAGGCAAGAGGATGTAATATAGCGAGGTGTGACTCATGAAGCTGAAACTAATTTCCATTTCATTCTTCATTTTGTCTGTTTTGTGTGAGAGATGAAATACTGAGCAAAAGGGTACGGTGTGACAAGTAACAGCAACAGTAGCAGCCAGTCTCTCAGCATCATCAATACCGGAGGCAGCACACTAAACTGGACTGTTACCAAAACATTGGGCTCTGCCTGGTTAACCACAACTCCAAACATAGGAAGCGGTAACTTCACTGTTGCCGTGAATGTATTGACAGCAGGTCTTGCCGTTGGCAATATTTACACTGATACCTTGACATTCAGCGGTGCTGGAATCGACCAGACTGCAAGCGTAGCGGTCTCATTACAGGTAGTTGCTCCGAGTACATATCGGCGGACTGTCACCGTAGTCAGCGACAACGCAACAAAAGGGGGCGGCACAGTAACTGACGGTCATGGCACTATCAACTGCTATAACACCGGCAGCAATCAGAGTAATGCCAGGGGCACGTGTCAGGCTGACCTCGCAACCGGAACAAGCATCACCCTGCTTCAAGCTCCTTATTCGGACTCTCTAAAAGGGGTAACCCCAACTAATGCACTAAAAAAGAAAAGTGGCGTCAGAATACAATCGTGGGTTTAGTCCGTACCAGGATCCGAATGCCAACGTTCTCGCATAAGTTGGTATTGGGGTTTTTGATTATGAGTTATAGGACAACGTCACTGTTACCCCCACAATACGTGAAATCCGGTGGTAAATATAACGACCAGGTCGCTGTCGCTACCGCCGGAAAAAGTACCTATCGGGTTGCCCTCGTAGGTAACGTTATTGTCGCTGATACCGATCTGGTTGGTTCCCGATCCCCGGTTGTAGATACTGAGCTTATCTGCATCTGTTCTGTTCTGGCTGATAATAGATACGGTAAGTTTTCCGCCACTAAAATTACTGAGCCCGATGTCACTAACGGATGCCGGTGTCCTCTGGTCAATAAACTTTGCACCGGAGCCGATCCGGTATAACAATGTATCACCGCTCAGATCTAAAATGATTGGCGCCGCGATATAGGTGAATTGGTCGCTGGAGCTGGTGGCGCTGGTACCGTCTGCCGTGACGACGGTTATATCTACCACGCAGGCCGATCCTGCCGGAGAGGTGGCGGTAATCTGGTTGGCAGAGTTGACCGTGAAGCTCGTGGCGTTCGTGCTACCGAACTTGACGGCGGTGGCGCCGGTGAAGTTGGTGCCGGTTATGGTTATGCTGGTGCCGCCGGCAGTCGGGCCGTTTGTTGGAGATATGCCGGTGACCGTTGGGGCAGGCGCTGCCCGGGTGACTGTTACCGTGTAAGTGCTGGTGGTGCCGCCGTCCTGGGCAGTCACCAGCACGGTGATGGTATTGCTGCCGATGCTGAGGTTGATTGATCCTGATGCGTCGCCGCTTGTTATTCCTGTGCCGTTGACCGTCACCGTGGCGGTGCTGTCGGTAACGGTCGGGGGAGCTGGTGGCGTTTGTTCGCTTGCCGCGTAGCTGGTGGTACCGCTGGCGAAGGCCGGGGTAGGCGTACCGGTGGAGAGATTCAGGTTAGAAAGAGTGGATACGGTAGAAGACGCCGTCCATTTGGCATAGAGCGTAATAATGCTGGCCATCGAGATCTGGTCATTGGCGGCATAGTTTGTGCCGCCACCATTTGCCTGCGTGTTCCAGCCATCAAAGTAGTAGCCGGTTTTGACTAATACCGGCATTACCTTTTACCGTCGCCGAATCGCCGTATAGATAGGAGCTACTGTCGGTCGGCACGCTGCCGCCGGTTGAAGCGTTGCCGTTGTAGGTAACGGTAAAGACCGGCTTGACAGCAATGATGAATTGATCCGCATGTTCCGGTTCGCTGATTTTCGTAATTGGCGGCGTGGTAAGGCCACTGCCGTAAAAATACCCGGTTCCATAGACATTGCCAAAACCGTCAACGGCGATGCCACCAAAGCTGGGCCACGCTCCCGGGCCGCTAAAGTTTCTATACCAGGTGGTGACGCCGCTGCTGTCAAGTTTGAAGGCAAAGGCATCCTTGACGCCTATCCTGGTCAGATCCGGCGTAGTAAGCTTGCCGTTTTCAAATTCCCCTGCCAATCCCGATAGACGTTGCCGGAGCTGTCTACGGCGATGCCGTTGCCATAGGTACTCACGTCACCCGTACCACCGAAGTTTTTCGCCCAGGTGACAGCGCCGCTATTGTCGAGTTTGAAGGCAAAAGCGTCCCGCGTGCCGATCCTGGTCAAGTTGGGGTTGGTGAGGTGGGTCTGGTTTTCACGGGGGCGTCATAATTATAACTATAGCCACCCAGATAGAAATTGCCGGCATCGTCGGCAGCGATGCCCAGGCCATATGCCTCCGCATCGGCGCCGCCTAAGTTTTTCGCCCAAAGGATGGCGCCGTTGTTGTCGAGCTTGAAGGTAAAGGCATCCTGATTGCCGATTTTCGTTATGGCCAGATTGCTGGAGTGCTCGCTGATATTTCCAGCCACATAGATATTCCCGGAACCGTCAACGGCAATACTCCTGAGGTCTATTCCATCGTTGTCGCTGAGTTTTTTACTCCAGAGTACCGTGCCGGCAGCATCCATCTTGGCGACAAAACCGTTCGTGTAAGAGGAGCTGGTGAGGGTGATGGAGGAACTGAGCTTCAATGAGCTGCTTTCAAGGTAACCGGCAACGTAACTGTTGCCGGAAGCATCCGTGGCAATGGCAAAGGCAAAGGCGTTTTCACCGGCAAAACCTAAGCTTGCTGCCCGGTCGCTGAAGGCAGATTGCGGGGTTATCCACTGGGCATAGAAAGTGGTGTTGGCCGTTACCCTGAAAGCTGCGCCACCCTTCAGGAATGCTCCGCTGCCGTTGGCGGCTGTGTTCCATTCTGCAAAGACATAGCCGTCTCTGGTGAGGACGCCGCTGTTACTCTTGACGGCGACCGTTGCGCCGGCTGCATACGGGCTGCCGGTGTCAATCGGCACGCTGCCGCCCGTCGCGCCGTTGCCGTCATAGGTGACGCTCAAGATGGTGTACAGGGTGAGAGTGCCGTTGACGAACGAGATGTCGTAGCCGGTCTGGCTCGAGTACAGCCCGCCGGGAATAATGCTGTAGCTGCCCGGGGCAGAGGCACCCTGGGAGTCGCCGCCATAGGTGAGGGTACCGGTCACCAAACCCGCACTATAACCGGACGAGTTGTAGCTGACGCCATTGCCGCCGCTGTACGGGGTGCCGGATTGTGCGGCGGCATCGTTGGCTGAAATGGTCAGCGGACCCAGGAAATAGCGGAGCAGCGGATGGGTCTGCCCTTCATAAATACGCCAGATTTTTCCACTGCCACCGTAATCGGCAATATCCCAACCACCGAAGGTAGCCAGGTTCTTCAGTTCGGATGCAGTTTTACCCGTAACACCTGTGTCGTCTCCGGAGACGACACCCACAAGGGTGCTGTTGACAGTGCTGTTCCAGAAACTGGCGCTGACGCAGGGGATGCCCCAGTTAGACCCCACCAGGCCGCCGGCGGTGCCGGTGCCTGACACCGCACCGCCGGCGTAACTGCCGTTAATACTTGAACTGTTGCCCAGGTATTCTGCCATGCCGCCGGTGCTGTAATTACCGCCGGTCACCGCCACTGCGACGTAGCTGCCGTTGATGCTCACACTGTTGGCAATTTCCTCTACCCAACACCAGATAAAAGATGAACAGCGATGCATACGTTCTCATAACAAAACCCCTGAACAGTGTGATGTCCGATATTCTATGTGAGCTATCAGGTTCGATCCGTGTAAATCAACGACAACATGGAGAGCGATCCATTCCGGGGGGAGTATTTAGTCCGGCATCACGCGGATTCAATTCCGAAATGCAATAACAATAGCTATATCGCATTTTTGATAACATCTTTTAGTACTGACAGCTTATAAGGTTTCTGAATAAATCCTGATAACCGCTTGCCGACAAATCTTTGTGAAACGTCCTGTTCGCTAAAACCGCTGGATATTATCACTTTCACATCAGGCTTAACCCCAATTAGCTCGTGAAAGCATTGTTCGCCGTCCATACGGGGCATGGTCAGGTCCAATATGACAAATGCGATGTCGGGGATCGCCTTGAATATCGCCAATGCCTCATCGCCATCATTAGCGGTAATGGTGCTGAAACCCAATTCATGTAGCATTGCAGTACCAACGTCCCGGACGGTCTCTTCATCATCAACCAGCAGAACCTTTCCATTCCCGTTCCAGTCACCATGTTGAGCACCCAAATTCGGAATCTCAACTGGTTTGCCGGATGCAGGCAGGAGTATTTTGAAAGAAGAACCTTTAGTAACTATTCAGCATAATTTATTTTTTGTTCTTTGAAAAAAGTTCTTGACATGGTTTTTAGGTGTTTTTTTAATAATCCGGAGCAC
>CAIYZD010000533.1 GCA_903930585.1 uncultured Geobacteraceae bacterium
AGGTTGATCTATCCGGTTTTCATCAGAGAAAATTTCTGCTACTGTCTGTTGCATAGTATCTACCTTGTGCGTACGCTGATTGTCGTGAAACAAACCTGCTTTACTAAACAGTTAGACGCTATTATAATTGTGCGAATATATCAACCCGCATAGCGGGTGGTTTAATGAAAGGCATCAATTAATAGAGTCTCTCATTGGACGGGAGCATTCATGAAAACCATACATCGCAATAAAGGTTTTACGATGGTTGAACTCATAGTCGTTGTCGCAATTGTCACCGTCCTTGCCGGAATGGCAATCCCAATTTATAGTAGTTATGTCGATAAAGCAAAATTGACTCTCTCATTAAGTGCCCTTTCCATTTTAAAGAAGGCTCTTGATTCATACTCGATGGAACATCATGATTACCCGGGAACTATTGATTTTTCGGCTTTTACCGATCAAAATGGCGTAGCGATTGCCGACGCCTCTGTAATAGATCAGATAAAAGGCAATGTTTTCTCTTTTGACAGTTATGTTGTTGCTGCATCCACATACACATTGGTAGCAAAGGGTGTTGATTCCTCTCATACGGTCATAACGGTAACTCCTGACAATATTACCCACTAAGGAGCAGTATGAAAAAGTACCGTAGGAAAAAATATCTGATAGACCGGCCATTTCAGCTGAAGTTGCTTGTGATGGTGATATCCCTTCTGCTGATTCACACAATACTGGTACTTGCCGCCGTTTTCTTGCCGACAGCTCTTGTGCTTTACTCCAATCTGCCACTTGAACGGAAGAACGATGCCGCAAAATCCATACTGCTTTTCCATAAAACCATTTGGCCAGGGATTGTCGCTGTTATCGCACTGTTCGGATATGTAAGCATCTTTTTCAGCCACAAGATTGCCGGACCAATTTATCGTATAAAGATGGCTCTGAGGGAGATGGCTGCGGGCAACTACTCAAACCGGATTACCCTGCGCAAGGGTGACGAACTTGTTGATGTGGCTGAACATATAAACGCTCTTTCCGAGATCATCAATACGTCAAAGACTGCACTGAATCTGAATCACGGATCGGTAATCGAAGCTCTTGCCGAACTGAAACGGGAGCTTTCCGCTGCTACTCCGGACAAGGAAGCAATTTCTGCCTTATTCGAAAAGATTGAAGCGGGAAACTCTGAAGTTTCATCCATTCTTACTACCGGAAGGTAACCCCGATCACCGCAAACTATTATTTCCGATCGTATTTATTCATCTTGCCGATCCCACCATGCACATCCATCACCCCGAAGTTCTGTATGGAGTTCAGGCGTTTAACGATCACTTTCTTTTGGCTTGAATTGCTGCCGATTGCCTGTTTCGCAGGACTCTGTCCGGTTTCGGATATATGCAGGATCGATTGCATTGCAGATCTCTTCCTGAACTCCAAAGTTCAATAGAAATGCCTGATCCGTTTTGGATCAGGCATTTCATTCTACCATGGTTCAGATGAATGTCAGTATTGATTGTGTGACCTCTCACTTCTCCAGAACCCGCTCTACCTCGCCCACCTTTTTCTGAATTTTACCGGCGATCTTTTCGCCGAGACCTTCTCCTTCCAAATCCGGATTATCGCTCAGTTTCCCGGCGACCTCCTTGACCGCACCTTTGATTTCGTGAACGGCACCTGCAACCTGGTCTTTTGTACTGGCTTTCATGGCATTCTCCTTTAACTCAAAATGGTTATGCTACTCAATTCTCCATAACGTGTGACACTGCACTCGTTCCGGCAAGAAAACATGTAGCAACTAACGCGCCAGAAATCACCTGAGCGATGTTAGATTGCAACGGTTTGATTTTACGGGTTAAAATACACATTAAACGCGCGTCTA
>CAIYZD010000534.1 GCA_903930585.1 uncultured Geobacteraceae bacterium
ACCGCCGCGTCAATCGCATCATCGCCGATGCTGACGTGGTGAAACTTTTCGTAATTTGAGCGAATGCCGCGCAAAATCTGCCGCGTTTCATCAGTCGACGGTTCATCGACAATGACCGGCTGGAAGCGTCGTTCAAGCGCCGCATCGGATTCAATGTGTTTTTTGTACTCTTCCATGGTGGTCGCCCCGATCGTGCGAATTTGGCCTTTCGCTAACGCCGGCTTCAGTAAGTTCGCCGCATCCATCGATCCTGACGCCGAACCGGCGCCGATGATGGTGTGGAGTTCGTCGATGAACAGAATGATGTTCGGATCGGCTTTAATTTCATCGATAATTTGTTTGACCCGTGATTCGAATTCGCCGCGGTACATTGTCCCGGCAACCACTAAACCTAAATCGAGCGACAGCAATCGTTTATTCTGCAGCGCTTCCGGAACTTCGTTGCGAATAATTTTTTTCGACTCTTCCAGCGCTTTTTCGATGCTCTTTACTGCGTCCTTGTGCTGCTCAAGATATTCGTTTTTGCCGGTCAGGAAATAGCCCCGCATACCGCTCTCCGCTTCCCAGTTATATTCCGGGATGTTTCCGAGTTCATCGACAACACTAAAGGTATGCTTGACCATTTCGGCATTCTCCATCATGGCCGAGATATTTCGATACGAGATTATACCGAATATCGTAAATACCGTGATAATCAACGTACAAAACGCCCCGAGTTTATTCCCTATCGTCCATTTCATAAAGATTTCTCCTTTCAGTCCCTATCGGTAAGCTCTGTCAGCAATTTTCATCATGAACAATTAGATTCTGGTCGTGAATAAGTTGCACACCGTCCAACAAGACCAGGCGGTCGCAAGTCACACCCCGTAAATATACGCCTCCGTTTGTCTGTTGCGTAATAAGGGCGTCCTGAACACGTGACAAGGGCAAGTTCAGCACTCCTTCAATCTCATCAGCAATCAGACCGAACTCCATACCGTCATCATGAAGCACTACCACTTTTTTTTCGTTTCCTTCTGTTTCTACGGGTATGCCGAGCAACATACGCAGATCGACCACCGCAAAGAGCTTGCCTCTCAGGTTAAATATTCCGGCAATATGGGAAGGCACGCATGGCAGCGGCATCAGGTTGTTTAAGGTTACAATTTCCTGAACCAGTACCGAATCTATTGCATAACGCTCTGCACCGATTGAGAAGATCGTCACCTCCAGGTGTTCGCCTTCCTGTATGTCCGGTGAGGTAATCCGGGCAAGGAGTTCTGCCCGTTCCTGGAGGATGCGTTCCTGTTCAAATTTAGATCTATGGGCCATATGTCACTCCACTGCGGTCATTTTTCTCATCATGGTATTCAGCAGTTCCTTCATATGACCAACCGAGATTCCTTCCGACTCGGGCAGAATTTCCCCGTCTTTGCACAGTGTGAGCAATTTTGCCGTATTGTCGAAACTGCGCAAGGCCTGCCTTGAGTTGCCGAGTTTTTGCTCAATAGTGCCAAGCATGTAGTTTCCCATTATGAAATCAGGCTCAAGATAAAGCGCCTTGCGCAAAGCGCCAGCAGCCTCGGATAGCAAACCGGCCCCTTGAAGAATAGTGGCATGGAGGTAGTGACCATGGAGGTTAAGACTGTCACCCCTGATCCCCTCCTCGCAGAGTTTGCACGCGTCGGCAAGGAGCCCCTGATTTGCCAGTTTTTCCGCTTTGGCAAACAGGCTATCGCCAGGTTCTGTTGCGTTTGAAAAGATTGTAACGCTCTTTTTCGTAAGCGTACCGATTGTAGGTTGAGGCTGAATTTTATCTGTCTGAAGCAGATTACTATTGGTTTTTGGTGTACCATACGGTTTGATCTTTGATGTTGGAATACCTTGTGACGCAACAATGGAGTTTACGTCTTTTTTGCGATAGAAAAAGGAACCACCAAATTGCAGTACATCAAAATCATTTGAGAAATAGTCCGAGCATTCTGTTTGGCTGACTACCAGATATCCGTTTGGCGCAAGCGCATCGGCAAATCTGCCAAGTATGGTTCGGATGGTGTCCGGAGAAAAATACATCAATACGTTTCGGCAGAAGATGACATCGACTCCTTCCGTTGTATTCGAAGGCGACGGATATTCCGCTTCAGCAAGATTAAGATTGAAAAACTTAACCTTGCGGCGTATTGCCTCTATTACCTGGTACAGGTTATCATCAACTTTGCTAAAATACTGCTTTTTGTAATGCTCCGGGAGCGTTCTGAAAGACCAATTTGTATATTCTCCTTTGCGGGCACGGTCAAGAAAGGCGGGGTTAATGTCGGTTGCAATCAGTGACGTGCTCCAATCGGCAAGCTCCGGCTGTTCGACAAG
>CAIYZD010000535.1 GCA_903930585.1 uncultured Geobacteraceae bacterium
GGTGCTTTCGCAAATGTTATTGTCGGTGGCGGATTCAGGTCTTTTGAGGCGGCAAGAACGGCCTATACGAAAAGTATGTTGGCAAGGGTAATTGCCGCAACAGAGAATATCGACTACGCTGGCGCAAAGAAGGCCGCTAATAATATCATAGCCCGACAACTCGACGGCGTAAGCGATTTCGATGCTCTTTATAAAGAGATTATTGCTAAATTTAGTTCAATCGGTGAAATACAGTATGCAAAACTAAACAGAGAACACTGCGTTATTTTAGGCAAGAATACGTACTTTATTGATTTTTCCTTGAGTATTGCCGATTCCTATTCTGTTTATGGAACCGCTTACCGGCAATAGATCTTGCTGGGTTTTTGTTTTAAAAAAATGTAAATAGCATTCGTTAATTGGAAATATAAGGCGCTACCATTCCAACTTGACAAGTGGCAAGCGTCTATCATCCCGTGCACCGGCAACATAAGCCGAAAGTGGCAAAATATGTAATGAGCAGTCAATAAGGGTTACAGTCATTTTTTCAAAAGGACAAACAAGACGCAAAAAAGTTAAGGCACAGATTGTCGCAGATCTGTCACAGATCTGACTAAAACAGTGTGGAATAGGTTATTTCTAATGGAAAAAGGGGAAGGGAAAAAAGCTGCGAAGCCCCATAAAATAAGGGCAAGGTACTTGATCTGGCCCATGATTTTTTTGGAGCGGGAAACGGGATTCGGACCCGCGACTTCAACCTTGGCAATATTGAAGCAGTTTTTGTTTTTGCCAAAACAGATTAGTTTATTCATGCACTTTGGCGCAACCGAAAGTACTTTTGGCCATTGTGTACAGACAATCTCTTCCAGGTAGGCTGATTGGCAAATGCCTGCCGCGTATTATACTGGCTACAACTCAGTTCATCGGCCTTCTTCAGAGCAAGTGCTGCCCCGATTATAGGGAATCCGGTTCTTCCTGACCTAAGCCAATCCCAAAGGTAGATTAGGAACTCCGCTCCGTCTTGCCAAACCGTTTCCAATTGCTGTATTTGCTGCGCCAAGAGGTAGAGAGTGAATGAATCATGATTATTCGGGCTGACGCCCTTAAATGTTAACTTGCCAGAAAAGAAGCGAGTTTTCCCTATGTCATGAAATAACGCCGCTACTATTCCCAATTGCCTCTCTTCATCAGACAGATTTGGTTCGTTGGCGATACTTTCAGCGCATTCAATGGAATGCTCAATGAGCCCACCAGCGTAATTATGATGAAAACCTAAACTTGCAGGGCACGTCAACAGATCACTTACCAACGCTTCGTTTCTCAGGACATCTTGTAAAAATTGCAACAGAGGATCTATTGATATTTGACTTATCAAGGTACTCAGTCGATCCATCACCTCTGATGCCGGGCAGATATCTCTCGGCAGAAAAATATTCTTTGCAACTTGAATCAATGGCTCTACCGTAAAGACCTTGATGAAAGTAGATTCGCAATTTCCTATAAGACAGCCTGAAATTAGATATTTATCTCCATGAATAAGCTGCTCACTTGGTATTGTGCACCTGTCACACCAGATATATGCTCGGAACTCCTGACTGTCAACTTTGAGTTTTGCACGATAGTAACTGGAATTATACTGGGATTTCGCAAGAGTTGGCCAAAGTAAGGTGAAAACTCCGGATATATGGTTGCCTACTTGTTTTATATTTGTTTCATTCATGATTCTGCTCCTGTGCGCTCGTAATTCCGGGAGAAACAAAACGATCAAACGCAGATCCATCATTGCGGGTGAGGTTTGGCACAAAGCGGGAGTATACCGTGAACAGCATTCTGGTGTTAGTATGACCCATCTGGCGAGCTATCCATTCCGGGTTTTCCCCGGAAGCCAGCCATAGTGTTGCTGTCGTGTGTCTTGTCTGGTAAGGCCTCCTCTTTTTCAGACCCAAAAAACGCAATAAAGGGTACCAGACCCTGTTCATAACATTGCGTCTCGCAAGTGGGACACCATCATTATGACAGAAAACGTAACCACCAAGGGTCTGGGTAACTTCAAACTGAAGTGTCAATGCATCAAAAACCGGTTGAGACATGCTGATATCTCTTACAGATTCAGGGGTTTTTGTTGTTTCTACCAAACCATCTACTAAAGTTTCCCTTATACGAATTATGCGCTTGCTAAAATCCACATACTGCCATTTTAAACCATCGATTTCTGAAGTTCTCATTCCCGTCAGAAAACGGACTGTAAAGTAATTGGCAAAATCTTTTCGGACGTTTGCAATAATTGATTTCACTTCTTCAAGCGAGAACGGAGATAC
>CAIYZD010000536.1 GCA_903930585.1 uncultured Geobacteraceae bacterium
CCCATTCGTAGGACGCCTCGACGATATTTCACAGGACGGCATGGGTATCATCGAAGATATCCGCACCATCTTTGACAATTATGGCTATATGGCCGAGATTATCGTTGCCAGCGTGCGCAATCCGATTCATGTCCTCGACTCGGCCCTGATCGGTGCCGATGTTGCGACAATCCCCTATTCCGTCATGATTCAGCTTGCCAAGCATCCGCTGACCGATGCCGGAATCGAAAAATTTCTGAAGGATTGGGAAAGCGTGCCGAAATAGTGCATGGAATTCACGCTGTAGAATTGTTACGATAACTGACCGCGCTCAGGTAAATGAGCAAGTAGAAACAATTGGACAATCAATGAAAAAACAATTTACCCCGCTCTCCTTACTCTTCTCTGCCTCCGAAGCCGCACCATTTGCCAAGGAGGGCGGACTCGGCGATGTTGTCGGCGCACTCCCTAAATACCTGGCCCGCATGGGACATGACGTACGTGTCGTCCTGCCGCGCTACTACAGCATTAAGCCGGAGAAGTACGGTCTCAAGCTGTTACCGGGGACACTGGTCGTGCCTATGGGAATCATCGGCCACCAGTATTGCGGGGTCTGGGAAGGGCGACTGCCGGGGAGCGACGTGCCGGTCTATTTTCTTGAGCACGAAGCATATTATGGCCGCTCCGGGCTCTACCAGCAGGACGGTGAGGGCTTCCTCGACAACGACAACCGATTCGTCTTTCTCTCCAAGGCGACGCTCGAACTCTGCAAGATGCTCAACTTCTCGCCGGATGTGATCCATGCCCACGATTGGCACACCGGCGTTATTCCCGTACTGCTCAACACCTCGTACCTGCATGATCGTTTCGTCGGCAATACCGCGTCACTGCTGACCCTGCACAATATGCAGTATCAAGGAAACTTTTACCCCGGCCTGATGGACGTACTCGGTGTCGGCTGGAAGCATTTCAACTATCTTGATCTGGAAATGGACGACGAGGTCAACCTGTTGAAGGGGGGGATTTACCACGCGACCCTTCTCAACACGGTCAGCGAAGAGTATTCCCGGGAGATTCAGACGGCCGCTTACGGTTGGGGACTTGAAGGGGCGATACAGGATCGGAGTGCCGATTTGAGCGGCATCCTGAACGGCGTTGATTATGAGGAGTGGGATCCGGCGACTGATCAATTCATCGCCGCCAACTATACGTCCCGCACCGTAAAAAAGGGGAAAGCAGCCTGTAAGAAGGATCTACAGGCGGCGATGGGACTCCCCCAACGCGACGATATCCCGCTGTTCGGGATTGTTTCCCGCATGGTCAAACAGAAAGGGACCGATATCCTGGCCGAGGCCATTCACCGCATCATGGAGATTGACTGCCAGTTTGTAGTGGTCGGCAACGGTGAGCCGTGGGCGCATTTCTACTTTGGTGACATTGCCGCCCTGTATCCGGAAAAATTCGCCTGTTTTATCGGTTACAACGAAGCACTGGCCCATAAGGTTGAAGCGGGTGCTGATTTTTTTGTGATGCCGTCCGCCTTCGAGCCGTGCGGCCTGAATCAGATGTATTCCCTCGCCTACGGCACTCCTCCGATCGTGCGTGCTACCGGCGGCCTTGCTGACAGCGTTGAAAACTTCAATGAAGCGGTCATGAGCGGCGATGGCTTTAAATTCTGGAATCATAGCGCCACGGCGCTGTTCGACACGGTCGGCTGGGCCGC
>CAIYZD010000537.1 GCA_903930585.1 uncultured Geobacteraceae bacterium
CCATTGGACGGTAAAAGTATATCTTGCTCCCTAAGTCCTTGTCTTTGCACGTAAGGGTTTCGGATGTGACCACTCCTGAAAGTGCATCCCTGTTTATCCGCCTGATGAAGTTGTTCCCATAATCGGCAACATAGAAGGTGGTCCCGTCAAGAGTAGTAACATCGACCGGCTGGTTGAAGGTGGCTGTGACGGTGTTGCCGCTGTAATTGGCAAATCCGGAAGTTCCGGGAGTGCCTGCGAATATGGAAGCCGAGGCCGAGTGATTTGCAAATGTAAGCGCGCTCTGAACAGCACCCCCGATCATATTTGTCGAGTATGAAACAAAGGTTGGAACTTTGGTGTCAGCTGTTGACGATGCAGTCGTAGAGCCGCTGCCGCAGCCGGAAAGAGTGACAACAATAAATAATGCAATTATGAAAAATAATGGAGCTAATTTCTGCATAAACAGGGGTCTCCTCGTAACAACAAAAAGAATAAAAATGCGATTTATCGGGTTTCCCCGTCTTTTTTCTTGCGTCGTGTTTTGGGTGCTGGTTCAGGTGGTACGGGCTCCGGTTCCGGTGCGGCAATAGCTGCCTCCGTGCCCTTTTTCTTTTTTGGGGCGGCGCGACGGCGTGGCTTGGGCGCAACCGGCGCCGGAACTTCCACCGGCTGTTCCGGCGTATCGGCTTGCTCGGCTGGTTCCACTCCCTTTTTCTTGCGCTCTGCCCGGATTCGTTTTGGTTTCGTTTCAGCGGCCGTCTCCTCGGGCGGTGTTGCCACGGGAGCGGATTCAGTAACGGCGCCAGGTTCAGGGGGAGGGGCGACCGGTGTCTCCGGTGCAGCCTGTCCGGTACTCCCGGCGTCCGTCTCGGCGGGTGGCTCTTCCATGGTCTGCTCCTGATCTTTATTCCCCTTGCCCCGACTGCGTCGCCGCTTCCGTTTTTTTGGCTTTACGGATTGATCTGCCGAAATCTCATCTTCCGTACCCATTTCATCGGCATCGGTTGCTTCAGGTACGACTTCGCCCTGAGATTCCTCATCATGCTCCGGATCTGTTTCAGGCTGCTCGGGTGGTACGGCAGCATTCAGCGCCGTATCGCCGGCAGTTTTTTTCTTCTTCTTGCGGCGTTTCCGTTTTTTGCCCCCTTCAGCAGTGGCGGCGCCGTCGGCTTTCTGCTCTTCATCGGCCGGTATCTGCGGGACGGGAGGGATAGGAATGACCGGAATGACCGGTTTGTGGGCTTCCTCCGCTTCTGCCTCGCTTTTCAAAACATCATCAAGGTGCGGTTTTTCACGCTTTACGGTCTCAAGTTCCAGTTGATTGAGCAGGTAAGACGTTTTGCCTTTGACAGTCACTTCAATTTCGTAATCGTTTTCAATCTGGGTCAACTCGCGTTTTTTTCGGTTGAGCAGGTAGTATGCCACTTCCAGCGGCAGTCCGCCGCGTACTTCGGCAACGGTTCCTTTGGCGGCGGCGGCATGCACCTTGCGCAGGAAAGATACCGCCATGGCTTCGACCGACTTGACCTTGCCGCGCCCCTCGCAGTGCGGACATTCCAGATGAATGGCGTCATTCAGGGTTTTGGCGATCCGTTGACGCGACATCTCCATGATACCAAATTCGGAAATACGTCCGAGATTGACCCGCGCCTTGTCCATTTTGAGGGCCTGTTTGAGTGTCTTCTCCACGTCATGGTTATGCTTTTTGTCGCGCATGTCGATAAAGTCGATGACGATGAGGCCGCCAAGGTCGCGCAGCCGGAGCTGCCGTGCAACCTCTTCCGCTGCCTCCATGTTGGTCTTGAAAGCGGTATCTTCGATGCCTCTCTCTCCGCTCGATTTGCCCGAGTTGACATCGATTGAAACCAGCGCTTCGGTCGGTTCGATAATCAGCGATCCGCCGGAGGGAAGTGAAACCCGTTTTTCGTAGATCTGGTCGATTTGCTCTTCCAATTGAAAACGTGAAAAGATCGGTCGCTTTTCCTTGTGCAGTTTGACCCGTTTTTCACAGGCCGGCATGGTTTCCCGGAAAAATTCCTTGGCTTCACGGTAGGCATCCTTGCTGTCGACCAGCACCTCGTCGATATCATCCGAGAAATAGTCCCGAATGGTGCGAATAATCAAGCCGCTGTCGCGATAAATTTCGCCTGCGCCCTTGATTTCCGAAGCCTTTTGTTTGATTGATTCGTATAATTCTGTCAGGTTGGTGAAATCCTTCTGCAACTCTTCGGGAGAACGTCCAACCGCTTCGGTCCGGATGATATAACCCATTCCTTCAGGAATACTCATTTCCGCGACAATCTCTTTCAGCTTTTTCCGGGTTCCTTCCTGCTCGACCTTGCGGGAGATGCCGGTAGAATCACTTCCCGGCATGATGACCATGTATCTTCCCGGCAAAGAGAGGTAGCTGGTAAGTGCCGAACCTTTATTGTCGCGTTCGTCCTTTTCGATCTGCACCACCAGTTCCTGGCCGCGGCGCAGCACTTCCTGGATCCGGGGACGGCGCTTGCGCTGCTCTTCCGGAATGTCGTCTCGCCATTCCCAATAATCGGGATGCAACTCACCGATCTGAAGAAAGCCGGGTTTGGCACGTCCAATATCCACAAAAGCCGCTTGAAGCCCCGGTTCGACCCGGAGGACAACCCCTTTGTAAATATTCCCCTTGATCTGTTCTTTGCCGCTGATTTCAATGTTCAGTTCCATCAGACGCCCGTCGTGAACAATAGCGACACGAGTTTCCTCAGGATGCATGACATTGACCAGCATTTTCTTGCTTATGGGAGTGTTCATTTTAATTAATAACCTTTCAGGTTGTGTGGCTGGTACCGAACGGGATACAAAACAGCCGGATTATATCCCTTTTGACGCTGAAAGCAAAGAAAAAGGCGGTACAGGGTAAATCCCCGTGCCGCCCGGCTGTTGCGATTGCTGTATACGCGATTACATCATTTTGGCCAGAAGCGGTACAATCAGCAGTGACACGATGTTGATAATCTTGATCATCGGGTTGACTGCAGGGCCTGCCGTGTCCTTGTAGGGGTCACCAACGGTGTCTCCGGTAACGGCCGCTTTGTGGGCTTCACCACCCTTGCCGCCATGGTGACCATCTTCGATGTATTTTTTGGCGTTATCCCAGGCGCCACCACCGGTGGTCATGGAAATGGCGACAAAGATACCGGTGACGATGGTTCCGACGATCACGCCGCCGAGCGCCTTGGGACCAAGGGTGAAGCCGACGACAACCGGAGCCAGGATCGGGATCAGGCCGGGGATGACCATTTCTTTCAGTGCGGTTTTGGTGACAATGTCAACACATGCGGCATAATCCGGTTTGCCGGTGCCTTCCATGATCCCCTTGATTTCGCGGAACTGTCGACGTACTTCAACGACAACTGCGCCGCCTGCCTTACCGACCGCTTCCATACACTGTGCGGCAAAGTAGTACGGAAGCATACCGCCGATGAAGAGGCCGACAATAATATAGGGATCGGAAAGATCGAACGTGATCATCTTGCCGGCAGCTTTCAGCTCATCCACGTATGAGGTAAAGAGAATAACGGCAGCCAGGCCTGCTGAACCGATAGCATATCCCTTGGTAACCGCTTTGGTTGTGTTGCCGACTGCATCAAGAGGATCGGTAACGGCGCGAACCGAGTCGTCAAGCTCTGCCATTTCAGCAATACCGCCGGCGTTATCGGTAATGGGACCATAGGCATCCATCGCGACCACAATACCGGTCAGCGAGAGCATGGAAACGGCGGCAATGGCGATGCCGTACACACCGGCACAATTAAAGGCAACGATAATACCGGCGGCAATCACGATTACCGGAGCAGCGGTTGCTTTCATGGAAACACCCAGACCGGCGATAACGTTAGTACCGTGACCGGTGGTCGATGCCTGGGCGATATGCTGAACCGGTCCATACTCGGTGGAGGTGTAATACTCAGTAATCCAGAAGATGGCGCCGGTAACAACCAGGCCAACAATGGCAGAGATGAAGATATTGATTGCGCTGAAGTTCTGTCCCGCAGCGTTCGTGAGCCCTTGCGGGAACATCTGCACGGTGACGAAATAAAAGGCGATGCAGGCAAGTACTGCCGAGGCGATCAGTCCCTTGTAAAGCGCCGGCATAATTTTCTGGCTTGCGCCAAGTTTAACGAAATAAGTTCCGATAATGGAGGTGATGATGGAAACTCCGCCCAGAATCAGCGGGTAGTTAACGGCACTGCTGTTGCCGGTGAAGGCAATGGCGCCGAGCAGCATGGCAGCGATCAGGGTAACGGCATATGTTTCAAACAGGTCGGCAGCCATACCGGCGCAGTCACCGACGTTGTCACCAACGTTATCGGCGATAACAGCTGGGTTACGGGGGTCATCTTCAGGGATCCCGGCCTCGACTTTTCCAACCAGATCGGCGCCGACATCGGCGCCCTTGGTGAAAATGCCGCCGCCGAGACGGGCGAAGATGGAGATCAGTGAACCACCAAAACCGAGGCCGACCAACTGGGTAACAATGTCTTTGACAGGCGCGCCCGGCATCAGTTTCTGGAGGATCATGTAGTACCCGGCAACGCCCAACAGGCCGAGACCGACAACCAGCATGCCGGTGATGGCGCCGCCTTTGAATGCGACGTTCAAGGCGGTGACGATGCCGCTTTTGGCCGCTTCAGTTGTGCGCACGTTGGCACGGACCGATACAAACATGCCTATGAAACCGGTCAGGCCGGAAAACAGCGCTCCAACGGCAAAGCCGACCGCCGTCTTGACACCAAGTGTTGCAAATAAAGCGATGAACATGACCACGCCAACCACGGCGATGATGGTGTACTGACGCTTCATGTAGGCGCCGGCACCCTCCTGGATTGCTGCGGCGATCTGCTTCATCCGGTCATTGCCCTGCGGCAGACCCAGAATCCAGCTTGCCGTAGTCAATCCGTAAACAACGGCTGCGGCGGCACAGGCCAAGGCAAAAACAACTGCGTACTGTTCCATTTTTTTACTTCCTCCTCTGAATATGAATAGCCAATCGGTGGCATTCTAACTAAATAATGGACCAAAAACGGTAGATAGTTAATGGAATGCCCCATTTTTGTCAAGCTCAAATCCGATGTGCTCCGTATTCCATTCTTCGTTAACAGTGATCAGGCCGGTAGCAGCTGATGCTTGTCAACTGCCATACACACGTGATATATGTGCGTTATGATCAAACAGAGACGGGAGAATGTATTATTATGAACTATGGTAATTTAATGGTGCTGCTTCTTGTATCGGCTTTGTCAGGATGTGCAACTCAGGGCTCACTTGATAATATCCGTAATGATATCGACTCGATGAAAAGTCGCCTTTTTACCATGGATAGAGATCTTTCCGCTGTCCGCGAAGAATCAAAGGTCAGCGTTGGCTCGGTTGAAAAGGGTTTTAAGACGGATGTTGCTGCCGTACGGAAAATGTCCGCCGACATCCAGGCTTCAATAGACAGCACCAAGAGTGAAATGCAGGCACTGAACGGTAAGCTTGACGATACCACCCTGGCGTTAAAAAAACCTGCCGAAGATCTGGCCAGATATCGCGAAGATGCGGACAAACGAATAATGGCTCTTGAAGAGCGAATTCTGAAACTTCAGGCACAACTTGATTTGCTTTCGACAAAAGTGACCGAAATTGCCAAGGCGAAAAAAGAAGAACCGCCTTCTCCCCCCGATGCACTTTATTTGAAGGGGCTTGAGGTGCTCAAAGCGGGGGATGCCGTTGCTGCGCGGGAATTATTCACCAAGTTTCTGGAACAAAATCCCAAGCATGATCTGGCTGCCAATGCTCAGTACTGGATCGGTGAGACCTACTACAGTGAAAAGAACTTTGAATCGGCGATTTTATCCTATCAGGATGTGATCAAGAACTATCCGGGCAAGGATAAGGTGGTTGCTGCCATGTTGAAGCAGGCGATGGCTTTTAATGAAATCACGGATGTCAAGAGTGCCAGATTCGTCTTGAAAAAATTGATAGAAGGCTTCCCGAAAAGCGAGGAAGCAGCGAGAGCTAAAGATATGCTCAATGAAATCAAGTAGAGTCATTGAGATCCCAGACGTACAAAGGGCGGCGCCGAATATTCGGGCCGCCCTTTGTATGTGCGAAAAAACGGTTACGTCACAAGACCCCTTTTGTTGACATAACCCCCTTGACGCGGGGGTCAAGTTGGCTGGCGCTGTCCATCGCCCGGGCAAACGCTTTGAAGCAGGCTTCGATGATATGGTGGACATTGTCGCCGTACATGACGTTTATATGGAGGTTAAGGCCACAGTGGTTGACAAAGGCCTGGAAAAATTCCCGCGCCAGCTCCACATCAAACTCGCCGATCTTCACTTTCGGCAGGTTGACATGATACACCAGGTATGGTCTTCCGGAGATGTCGATTGCAACACTGGCCAGCGTTTCGTCCATCGGTACGGAGGCCTGACCATAGCGGCGGATCCCTTTTTTATCGCCGAGGGCCTGCTTGAATGCTTCGCCCAATACAATGCCGATATCTTCAACCGTATGGTGAAAATCGATATCGATGTCTCCGTTCGCTTCAATGTCCAGATCGAAGAGGCCGTGCCGGGCAAAAAGATTGAGCATATGGTCGAGAAACGGTACCGATGTGCAAACCTTTGCCATGCCTGTGCCGTCAATATCGAGCGCCAGCCTGATTTGGGTTTCCTTTGTGACACGTTCAATTGTTGCAGTTCGTGACATGCTCTTCTCCTTGGGTTACCCGATCTCTTTCATGATTGCCAGCGTCCGTTCCATTTCCTGTTGCGTGCCGATAGAGATCCGCAGGCCGTGACACAATATCGGGTCAGAGAAATGGCGGACAAGGATTTTTTGGTCGAACAACCTCTCGTAAACCCTTTTGCCATCCTGATCCGGCGGTGTCGCAAAAATATAGTTGCCCTGGGACGGAATCACGCCGTAGCCAATGGCGCGCAACTCGGCGGAAAACCATTCGCGTGTTTCCCGGATCCTGGCGCAGCATTCCCGTAAATATGCCTGGTCCAGAAGCGCCGCTACGCAGGCAGCCTGAGCCAGACGGTCCAAATTGTAATGGTCGCGGATCTTGTCCAGTGCGGCAATCATTTCAGGCCGGCCTACAGCCAGCCCCAGCCGCATTCCAGCCAGGGCATAGCTTTTTGAGAGGGTACGGGTTACGACAATATTGTCATATTTTCGTACCAGATCCATGGCATTGCCATCCGCGAAGTCGGCGTATGTCTCATCCAGTACCAGTAAGCCGGTACAGCGTTGCGCCAGATCTTCAATGTATTCGGGCGAAAAAGCCGGTCCAAGCGGTGCATTGGGGGTTGTAAGAAAAAATATTTTCCCCTCGTAACGGTCGGGAAAATCGGCGATGCGGAAATCATCGGTCAAGCCGTAGGTGCGTACCCGGGCCCCCTGAACCTCTGCAAGGGTGGCGTAGTATGAGTAGGAAGGGTGGACGTACCCGATTTCGTCTCCTTCGGCGGCACAGGCGCGGATCAGGTTGTTGAGCACCTCGTCGGAGCCGTTGGCCATAATGATCCAGGAGGGATCAAAGCCGTACAGTTCTCCGGCAACTTCACGCAGTTTCCGGCTGGACGCCGAGGGGTAGGTATGCAGAGAAACGCCATCGGTCCCAAGTTCTGCCAGGATTGCTTCTACAACTCTCGGCGAAGGGGGATAGGAGTTCTCGTTGGTATTGAGCTTGATCCACGAAGCGATGTCCGCAGGCTGAAATCCGGGTACATAGCCGTTCATTGAAGCGATATTTGGTCGAAGGAGTGTCATGGTGCTATAAGGAATATCATGCTTGGGAGCCTGGTTCAAGTTCATTTGAGACGCACCGAAACTGACCGGCCGTGCGCTTCCAGCCCTTCCAGTTCTGCTATTCTGACGATATCAGAGCCAAGGCGCTGTAATCCTGATTGTGAAAAATAGACGATTGATGATTTCTTGACGAAGTCATCTACCGAGAGCGGAGAAAAAAACCGGGATGTACCGCCGGTTGGAAGGGTGTGGTTGGGGCCTGCCAGATAATCTCCCGCCGCCTCCGGGGTCCAGTGCCCCATAAAAATCGCCCCGGCGTTGGTGATCTGCGCCAGAATGGCAAACGGGTCGGCCACCGCCAGTTCCAGATGCTCCGGAGCAATGCGGTTCGAAAATGCGATGACCTCGTCCAGCGTATCGGCTACGATGATGGCGCCGAATTTTTCCCAGGAAGCGCGGGCAATAGTCTCGCGGGAAAGCAGTGCCAGTTGCCGTTCTACCTCTACGGCCACTTTCTCGCCAAAAGAGCGGTCGGTCGTTATCAGTATCGATGACGCCAATTCGTCATGTTCCGCCTGGGAGAGGAGGTCGGCGGCAATGTGAGCCGGGTTGCCGCTGCCATCGTTGATTACCAGGATCTCGCTCGGCCCCGCAATCATGTCGATACCGACCTGCCCGAACACCAGCTTTTTGGCGGTAGCAACGTAGATGTTTCCCGGCCCGGTGATCTTGTCAACCCGCGGAATTGTTGCCGTACCGTATGCCAGTGCAGCTACGGCCTGTGCTCCGCCAATGCGGAATATGCGGTCAACACCCGAGAGGCTGGCTGCAACGAGTACATGGGGACTGATCTCGCCACCAGGGGAAGGGGCTACCATGATGATTTCACCGACCCCCGCCACGCGGGCGGGTACGGCGTTCATTATGACACTGCTCGGATAACTGGCTTTGCCTCCCGGTACATAGATGCCGACCCGTGACAGTGGCGTAACCTTCTGCCCCAGCATGACATCCGGTTCCTCGGTTGAGATCCACGTCTGTTGTTTC
>CAIYZD010000538.1 GCA_903930585.1 uncultured Geobacteraceae bacterium
ATTGTTGCCGAAAATCCGGTACTCACCCTTGTCGGGGTTGTCCAGAAGACCGAGAATCTGCAGCAGTGAGGATTTGCCGTTTGCGCTGCCTCGGTGGAGTTCTGATATTCGTAGGAAGGCTTACCTTAGAGACAAAAATAACTTTAACCGGAGGCGTTCATGGATAGAGTGGACGTGATTCGCCGGATAGGAAATATAAGGAATTTTCTGTTTTCACTGCCATGGTGGCTGTCAAATACTTTCTGGTTTACATATATTCGAGATGCATAAAGCTTGGCTGGAAGTGCTCACAAACAAACGTGGCAGGACATAGAAATGCAGTAACTTATTTTACTGTGACGGGGTGACTGATCGCGGACATCTGTGTTTTTGTCGGCAAACTGCCGACACGCTGCCACCAGTAAAGGTGGCAGCGTCAACTGCTTTAAATGCGCAGCATTTCAAGCGCTTGCGCTTGTACGATTGGAGTGGATAGAGAAACGAATTCGCTGCTGGTGCTGCGCAGATATCTCCGTTAAGTTAAAAGTATGAACGAGTAGTACTCCTGGCCCTTGCGCCAGACCCACGCGCACGAGTGAGTTCCCTAACCCGGTTCAACACTCTCGATTCCGACCCTTGTGTCTACGTGTTTGCAGTGCCGCCCTTGTGCGGCAAAGTGCACCAAAGTGAACAAGGCGGATGATCCCCAGCCTCCAGCGAAAGCTGTTGATATAGATCGTTCGCTGATTGTGATGCCAGCCAGCCACAATCCAGCAAGACCCGAAGGTTTCGTGATGATCCGGTTAGCCACCGGATCGGAAAAAATTGCCAATTTTTTCCGTAGAAAAGCGAAGCATAAGGGTGGTAGGGGAGCCGTATTCGATCGAAAGACGGACGTACGGTTCTGGGACCAGTTAACAGAAGCAAAGGACATAACAAAGAAAGGCTGCCAACCTTCCATGTCCGGAGTGACTGTTGATTGAGTCCACAATAAAGATAACAACGTGAAGAGAGTGGTGCGCCTGGATAGGTGTACACGTACCCCGCGAGAGCGGGACCGGGGCTATGTCGCAAGACAAAATACCGGTGTCGGAACGAACGGTTTCAGGGGGCTAAGTCGGCGACTGTTGGCAGCAGTTGCACATTGGCTATCGATGAATCCCTTGGGATTAGAGCAGTTCGTTTAAAGCGCAAAAGCGCAACCGGCAGGATTGATATGGTGAGCGAAAGCAAAGCTTCGTCATAAAGTTGTGCATTGGGTGGAAAATAGGGAGAGCCATGACACTCCGTATCCCGAAATCCAAATACAGCAGCGATAGGCTGCCATCTTATGCACAGCACAGAAGCCACCGTCATTAATCTCATAAAACGTGTGTGGGGTAAAAGCCCACTGTCGCGTACTGGTCGAAAGACAAAGTGCGACAACAACTGAATCGGGGAAGTAACCTGGAATTTTCTGGCGAAAATTCTTGGGCTCGGAGGTCTCGTAGTAATCCCCCCGCAAGGGGCAACATCTGCGTCCGAATCCTTGTAAATAGCAAGGAGCACCTGACACCTGTGGCAAGGGAGAGGGGTAAGCGAAGGACAGATGAGTCGGCAAAATCCGACTGGACGAAGGGGGCTACCTACTACAGTGCTGGATGGTTGGAAGAATCAGGTTGATACAGTTGGTTCCAAGTTGCATTGAGCGTTCAATCAAAATGGGTAGTGAGTTAGCTCATTAAGAATGAGGACGTCTCAACCGTAAAGTGGTGTCTTGAAAATGTGTGACAAGACATTCATCAGCGGGTGCCGGCTTTGATCGCGGCACAAAAATATGGTGCCGGGTGGGCAGATATGACAGGAAGGACTGTTATGTTTACTCCATCCCGGCACCATTTTTTTGTGGAATGGCGGCTAATTCTGGTAGTGAAAACAGACTGACAAGGTCAGACCCAAAAGCTTGGCATGCCTTCAGCAGGATAAAATTTCATCCCCCCGTTCACAGGACGGGGTATTCAAGTTTTGAAAAATTCATAAACAGGAGCCGTATACGAGGCCCGCACGTGCGGTTCTGTGAGAGTGGTGAGGTGAATCTGACCAGTTCACCTCACATACTCGATTGTACCCAAACTACAATGTTTGAGTAACAGATCTAATAATTACCGGCGTATTCGGAGCACTGCCGGTCACCGGAACCGCCTCGATCACTTTCACCGTGTCCATACCCTGAATAACATTCCCGAAAACGGCATACCCCCCGCCTGAAGTATCAAGGTTCGTGCCTTTACTACTCGTATCAGTGGCATTCGGATTATTATCCACCGTGTTAAAAAAGAATTGGGATGTTGCCGAGTTAAGAGTTGTTGTTCTCGCCATGACGATCGTCCCTTGGGAATTTGTCAGTCCTGTAACAGAAGGGGGCTCAAGTTCCAGCGTAGGATGAGACGCGTTTTTTTGGATTCCGTCAGCTCCAAAACCACCCCCCTGAACCACGAACCCAGAAATAACCCGATGAAAGGTCGTATTGCTGTAGAAACCATCGTTAACATACAGCAAAAAATTGGTAACTGTTTTTGGCGCTTTTTCCGGAATAAGTTCAACGACAATGGTGCCACTGCTGGTAACCATCGTAACCTGCGG
Organism: uncultured Geobacteraceae bacterium; assembly: GCA_903930585.1. Classification (GTDB taxonomy): domain Bacteria; phylum Desulfobacterota; class Desulfuromonadia; order Geobacterales; family Pseudopelobacteraceae; genus JACRCG01. Next base: position 2,602 of record CAIYZD010000538.1, read on the forward strand.
ATTTGGCACCGTAAAAGATGCCTGTTGCAATTGAGTAGTGCCTGCAGTTGCTGTTATAGACACCAATCCCACCGAGTCCGGTTTACAGGCAAACGTCCGGGAGGACGAGGTACCGCCTGCAAGTTCGGTCACACTACCGCAAGCGCCGGATGCTGTTACGGCCACGGCATTCCCCCCAAGATAGTTGCCGTTCACCGTAAAACTGCTTTGCTTGGCATACATGACCGTTCCTGAAGTTATCGACGTAACAGAGGGATTCGGTGTAACAACCTGCCCCTCGCCACCTCCACCACAGGCGGAGAAAAAGACGGTTCCTACAATCGCACTAATGAACAGGAAGATAATTTTTTCTTTCATACAATTTCCTTTTCGCATAAACAACTGGGAATATCGTTCGTAAAGCATCTCGTTCAACCTCCATAGACCTTTACGATGTGCATCTTGGCTAACCACGCTAGTGCCCTGAATACATAAACGCGCCGTTCGGAAGGGATCACAGCAACCGCCTCGATCGCACTCATCGGACCGCCCGCAATCGTGCTAAGCACAGCCCGGATCTCTTCCTCTGCAGGCATAACGGCTTTAGCAAAGTTTACCATCTTCAAGTTCCTATATTGAAACACTCGCTCAAGCGCAATAGCAACATCCGAATCGACTAATCCCAGCAGCGTCTGCGGCGTCAACGTGTCAGTCGGATATGCCGTAAATGCTGAGAAGGGATCCATCCTGCCCGGCCAAGGGCACGCATGCTGCTTAACGTGAGGGGCCCGAACCGCTCGAATTTCGCCTAATTGCGCCCATAATGTCTCATATTGTGGAATAATCACCGACCAGTCATAGACCTCATGGGCGCGCTGCCGGCCAGCTTCACCCATTTTTTTGCGCAACTCGCGAGAGCAGAACAACATGACAAACGCCTTTGCAGTGGCATCTACATCCACTGCTACCAGCGAACAGGTATTACCGCAGTACATGTCATAGGTATCAATCTCAAGGGCGTGGCGCAACGCCAGGTCCCCTCCAAGTCCCGCACCCGGCATAAGTGTCGGGATAAGAAAACCGTCGAGACCGTCGCGGACTGAACTTCTATAGCCATCCCAGTTGGAAACAATAACCGGTAAACCGGCTGCCATTGCTTCAACAGGAGTAATTCCAAACGTTTCCTGAATATTATCGGAGAGCGAACAGAAGACATCAGCGCTTGCCCATGCGGTTTCCCGCTTTTTAGCATCACGACCATCCATTGTCAGCACCCTGACGGAGGGACAGGCCAAAGCGGCTGCTTCGGAGAAGGCATTTTCTATATACTCATTCGCATGCCAGCCACATTCCAACAATAGAATTGACTCTCCGGCAGGCAGTTGTCCCGTTGCTTTCTCCAGTGCCTGATACATCGCAAGCGGATGCGCCTTGGCATGAAACGACAACCGTCCCATAAAAAGTACAACATGAGTTTTTGCGTCGGCTTCCACGGCACTGCGAGCAGCATCTTTTTGATAGTCGGTATACGCATAATCATTGGCGTGAACACCAAGAGGAATCACAGGGAATTGCGGCAGCGCAGGCATGCTTTGAGCACCCAAGCGATGCGTAAGGTACTCAGCTTGGGCCCCCAGCAACCGGGTGAGGTTTTCCTTGACCGCAGGTGAGGTACAAATAACAGCATCCCACGGTTGTACCGGAGCAACAAGCAGATTGGCAATGGCATCCATCGCTCCGGCGCTGGAAGTTGTGTGCGTGATCCCGCAGAGGCTCCAGGCAGCATCGCCAAAGAGCGCACGCTGCCAGGCGTGCCTGCCTATACCCGGTTCTGGACAATAGACAAGACCGGAATCTGCCAGATGGCCAAGACAGTTTTTGTCGACGATTCTGACAGGTTCCGTTCGCCCGGACCGCTGAACGGCTTCTGCAAACACGTGGGCATGTTCAGGCCTTTCAACCTGGGCCCAAAACTCGCGAGAACGGCTATGAGCAAGTAAGCCACGCAAAAAAGATTCTCCAGCAGCGTTACGCCCCATGAGTTTAGGGCCGGATATTGAATAGGCTTCCGGATGGAAATAAATTACGGCAGGCATTTTTCACTCAAGAGGCCAGCCTCATTAGAAAGACGTACGCACACCAAGGTTGATTATCGGATCGCGTCTGTTTGCCGCCCCCGGCATATCGTAAAACGTAAGAAGGGGAATGACAATCCCGGCGGTAATACTTCCGCGATTCGAAAGGTTATAGGAAACCTCCGGAATAAGATCAAGGGTCGTCACGGCATTCGCCTGGTCTACGGAATTTATTTTAGAACTGAATGCGTGCAACCCTGCGGCTTTGATGCCATACCGGAGATCGGGTATAGAAAACGAACTCTCTGCTGCAGCCATATATGACACCGCTGCCCCATAATCTACACTTCTGCCGAGAACCGTGGTACTGCCAGATGGAGGTAGGGTTAACCCAGCCATGAACGTTGTCCGGTAGCTGCCAAGCATAATAATTGTCTTATGGGTAAGAGTAAAATCATACGCACCCAAGCCGAGCCCGCTGTCGGCATTGCCTGACGGAATTGCAGCCGTAACAGTGAAAAAAGATTCAAATATTTTGTCCAGTTCAGTTCTGAACGTGGCACTGAGCAACACATCTCCAATCCCAGTGTTGGATATTCTCCCGCTATCGGGTGTATCAAATACTGCAGAAACAATGGGAATATCCAGCCGCAGTTGAAAACTGGGGTTAAATACACCTATCAACGGCAAATCATAAATCTGGTTACGGCTGCCAATATACGTGTTTATCCCTGTAGTTATCCGGACCGGCAGAATTGATGATTTGCTTAACTCCGCATTTCCGGTTTCCGTAGCCGTTTGAATGGTCCTAAACACAACAGGTGAGGCAAGCGAATCCGGTCGAGACGGAGAAACAAGGTATTCAGCCCGGGGAGCGGCATCGGCATTTCGCACGTTCAGCACCAGCGCACACATCATTACTGACGCGAGAAGAGCATTCCTGATCAGAGGGCGGATGCGTGTCATTTAGAGTATCTCCCGAATTAGACTATAACTGTAGTCGGTAACAAAAAGATTGGCGCCATCAGTGGTAATTCCCATCGGTTGAGAAAATGAGGCGGCACTCCCATCGCCACTGGCCAACCCGGGTGACCCGGAACCGGCAACCGTGGTAACGGCTCCGGTTATAATGTCCACTTTGCGGATTATGTTATTCTTTGAATCGGCAACATAGAGAGAGGTGCCGTCGGTCGTAATTCCACCGGGGGAATTGAAGGTGGCTGCCGTACCAATACCATCTGTCGAACCAGGGGCAGCACCGGAGATGGTCGAACCGGCAATCGTGGTTACAGCTGTTGTGGAAATTGTTATTTTACGGATATTGTGATTAGTCGAATCTGTTACATACAGATTCGTACCATCGCAGGTAAGTCCATCCGGCGTATAGAAGGTGGCAGAGGTGCCATTGTTGTCGGTCTTTCCGGTGGTAGACGAACCGGCTAACGTGGTTACGGTGCCGGTTGCAATAACGATTTTCCGGATGGTGTGATTGCCGGAGTCAGCCACATAAAGGTTTGCGCCGTCTGTAGTAATACCTCGCGGCCCCGAAAAGCTCGCTTTTGTACCAATATCGTCTTTACTACCGGCAGTCGACACCCCCGCTAGCGTGGTGACGGTACCGGTGGCAACATTGATACTGCGAATCATGTTATTACCGAAATCCGACACATAGAGAGTCGTGCCATCAGTCGTCGTAATACCATACGGTTCATTAAAACGCGCCGCTGAACCGGTGTCGTTGACAGCACCACTTGCAGATGCCCCCGCAAGAGTCGTGACCGTTCCTGCGGTGATAACTATTTTCCGGATGGTGTTATTAAAGGTGTCGGCCACAAAAAGGTTTGTCCCATCCGAGGTAATACCGATTGGATACTTGAAAGACGCTGCAGTTCCTGTCCCGTCTGCGGATCCGGTTGCTCCGGTTCCGGCCATGGTCGAAACAGTGTAACTCATGGCCAGTGGAACTCCGTTAGACGCTCCCCCCACTACGGTAACAGAGACCGGTTTCGCCTTTACCGTAGCCGAAACTTCCAAGGAAGCGGTCGAGTCACCGGTCGAATTGAAAGTAGTCACCTGATAGTAGTAGGGCACGCCGGGAGTGGCGGTACTGTCCATATACGACAACTGGGTGAGGCCAGAAGCAATCCGTGTTTTTGTCGCCAGCGGTCCCGATGACGTTCCGCGATACACATTATAGCCAATAACGGAACCGGTCGCTTTCCAGTTCAGCTGAATACTGGCGGCCTTCGCAGCAATGGTTACGCCGGACGGCGGATCAAAGGAATTGGTCCCGCATCCACAGAAAAACATCACCACTATCGTGACAACAGCAAAAAACAGCTTTTTCATGACATATTCCCTATTCCGATTATTTAGGCAACACAGGTACATTTGCAGCGGAACCGGCGACAGCAAATCTTCCCATCTTGCCGGCATTTGCCAGTAACAACAGTCGTGCCGAATGCCATTCGGCGAGAGCGCGCACCCGCTCATTCCACGCATCGGCCAATGCCGCCTGCGTGCTGAGCACTTCGGCAATATCCCCTGCCCCATTTTCGTATCTGCGCTGAGATGTGGCAAGAGCACTCTGGGCTAATGCAAGTAATTTCGCGGAAGCCTCAAGGTTACGCAGGGCCGATGTTGTATCGGCGTGCGCCTTGATAATTCCCATGGCAACTTGCTGTTCCACACCAGACAGAGCAGCCGCCTGTTTTTCAACTTGCGCCTGGGCACCACGGAATTTGTAGGTTGAGGCAAAACCATCAAAAAGAGGAATGGATAGCGCGACCGTCAGCGTCGTTTCCGTTGCTCCCGGAGAAACGGAAGCTCCAGGCCGGGTATTCTGATAGTAGTTCCCTGACAGGTCGATGGTAGGCAGACCGGCTGACTTCGTAGATATCATCTGTTCTTGTGCCGCCTCAAGCTGTTTTTTAGCCGCAGTAATGGAGGGGTGGTTTTTCTGAGCTTCATCCAACCAGAGAGATAGTTCCTTACTTTGTCTCTCGCCGACCTGATTCTCGTCTAATTCTGATGGCACCAGCAGTTCTACTGATCCGGGTATTCCGACGTAGTATCTCAGTACAGCCAGGGACTTCTGAAAGGAACCCAGGGCTCGGTTCTTGTCCAGTGCTGCCTTGGCCAGGGCGGTTGCCGCCCTCAATGTATCCAGTTGGGAAGTTGCCCCCTCTGCCTCCCGACCCTGTGCAGACAAGAGCAGACTCTGAGAGATCTCTTCTCCCTTTATTTTGGCATTGAGCGATGCACTGGCGGTCGTGGCATCAAAATAAGCTTGGATCACCCCGGCTAACGCTTCCTGAAGAGTGACATCATACGTAGCAAGCGCCGCAGCCAATAGATTCTCGGCGGAATGCCGGTTAGCCGACCGACCGCCGAAATCGAAAATCCGCCATGTTGCAGAAGCCTGGGAGGTATAGTGGTTGATATCGGTTGAAGGTATTTGGGAATCGGAATAGTGAACGTTGTCAGCAGTCCAGTTAATAGATCCGTTTAAAACCGGCAAATAGGCAGCATAGGCTTGTCCAACGGCACCAGTTTGCACCTTGATATCCGCCCAGGATTCCGTGAGTTTCGGGTTATTGGACAGGGCAAGATCTACAGCATCGACCAGAGCAAGCGGTTGAGTAATCTTCTTTTGAAACGAGCGAGGAATCGGCGCGGTATCCCCCGGAAGAATAGCTCCTTTTTCAACAACAGCAGGCGTAATCCGCAAAGGGTCTGAAAAAATATATGGTATTTCAAAAGATCGTGCGAGCGACGGCCAGACAAAGACCACAGCTACAAAGAAAGGAACTGTTCCCAGCAGTCGCTTAACGTTCATTTAAACTCTCCCGCTTATGCTGGATGAGCGGACTCAAAAAATACTCGATTATCCGGCGTGATCCAGTCTTTATATCGGCTTTCACAGACATGCCCGCGCTCAGGGGAATATCATGCCCCTTGACTGAAACCGATGATTTATCCAACGCCAAGATTACCGAATAGAGCAGCCCTTTTTTATCATCCTTGATGGCATCCGATGAGACATGGACAACGCGACCGGGAATGGCGCCATACTTGGTGTACTCGAAGGCATCAATTTTGACAGCGACTATCTGCCCGACCTCGATAAACCCCATATCCTTGTTTTCCAGCATTGCTTCGACTTCAATCTTGTCTTCTTTTGGCACTATTTTCATCAATGGCTGGGCTGCGGGCACCACTCCGCCCACGGTAAACACTTGCAACTGCTGAACGGTGCCGTCAATCGGTGAAGTAAGTTTGAGTAACTTGCTGTGAGCAGCGTTCCTCACCACATCCTGTTGCGCCTCACCAAGGACCTTGTCGGCATCGCTACGCTCGTCATAGGCAACACGTTTTGCTTCGGCAATCAGAGTTGCCCGCTGGTTTTTTGCATCGTTAAGCTGCCCTTCTAGATCGGAACGTTCCTGCTCTTTTTCCAGGTAGGCATGCATGGGAACATCATGATTTTTGGCAAGCACCTTATAGTCTGAAACCCGTCGCGTAATCAATGCTAACGACTCCGAGTAGCGGGTTATCGCCCCTTCAGTCCGCTGGAGTTTTGCCATGAAATCAATAAACTGGCCATCAAGATGCCCTTGGGTCTCCCGCTGTTTTTGCACTGAGATGCCGACGATGGAAGGAAGCAGTGGCGGCTTATGGCTCTCAATTGCCGCAATCATTGCCAGGGAGCGGGCGATCTTGAGCCGGGCCTCGGTTTCATTACTTTTCGCCTTATCATGCTCAGCGTCTGGAGCGCTAGCATCCAGCTCAACCAACAGGTCGCCTTTCTTTACCGCTTGTCCTTCAACAACGTGCAACGCCCTGACGCTGGCAACATCAACCGAGGCAATCGTTTTCGTACGATCATGAGGAATGATCTCGCCGGTGGCATTAACGACAATATCCATGTGGCCAAACATAGACCAGCCGATCAGAACGACAATCATCAGGGCAAGTAACCGGGCAGTTACTCGCAGCGTAGGCGAAACCGGCTTTTCCTGGATCTCCAAGGCTGCCGGTAGGAATTCGGCTTCCTGCTCATTAAATAGGTCTCCCCCCAGATTGTCACGCTCTTTCCAAAAGTGCGCACAAGTCTTCCAGTAGTGGCGGAGCAGAACAGCACGGGCCTCCATTTTATGTTTCATACTCATATGGTTAACACCTGTTTATGGGTAGCACCGCCAAACTGTAACTGATACAGATGCGCGTAAATCCCGTCTTTTTTTGCAATCAACTCGTCATGGGGTCCATCCTCGACTATCTGCCCCCGCTCCATGACCAGAATACGATCGGCATCACGAACAGCGGAAAGGCGGTGGGCAATAATCAGCACCGTCCGACCCGCGCAGATATTACGCATATTTTCTTGAATGATCTGCTCAGACTCATAGTCCAGAGCGCTGGTTGCCTCGTCAAAAATCAGAATACGCGGTTTGCTAATCAATGTCCGGGCAATAGCGATACGCTGGCGTTGCCCCCCTGAAAGACCGGTACCATGTTCTCCCACCCTGGTATCGTATCCCCCCGGAAGTTCGCAGATAAATTCATGTGCTCCTGCCAGTTTGGCAGCTTCAATAATATGTTCGATGGGAAGAGCCGGATTGGATAGCGCGATGTTATTTCGTATATTCCCGGTAAAAAGCAGATTTTCCTGTAGAACGACCCCCAATTGGTGGCGTAACGATGTGGTATCGATAATGGAGATATCCTGGCCGTCAATAAGCACCCGGCCCCTGTCAGGCGCATAAAGCCGCTGAACAAGCTTTGTCAGGGTACTCTTGCCGGAACCGGAGCGGCCAACAATACCGATTACCTGACCCGGCTCGATTTTAAAATTTACCGCTCGGATAACATCCGGATTTTCAGGGTGGTATCGAAACGAGACCTGATCAAATTCAATAGCACCATTCAGACGGGGAATACGGGTTTTGTTTCCTGCAATCTCTGCCGGAGCGTTGAGAATATCTCCCAGCCGCTCCATTGAGACCCCTACCTGCTGAAAGTTGTTCCACAACTGGGCAATACGCAAAATAGGCTCAGTCAGACGCCCTGAAAGCATATTGAAAGCGATCAGCTGGCCAACCGTCAGATTCCCCTCGATAACCTGCATGGCGCCAATCCCAAGAATACCCACGGTCACAAGCTTGCTAACCGTCGTTACTCCGACATTAGCAATGGTGCTGATATTGACGGAATTAAGACCCGCGGTCACATAATTGGCAAGTTGTTTCTCCCAGTTTTCGACCCAGCGCGGCTCAACAGCCATTGATTTTATCGTATCAATGCCGCTGATCGATTCCACCAGAAATGCCTGGTTCCGGGAGCCACTTTCAAATTTTGCCTTGAGGCGGTCACGCAGTATCGGCGTCAACACCAAAGAGAGCAAAAAATACAACGGGAGCGATGCAACAACCACTAGGGTAAGTGGCACGCTGTACCAGAGCATTACCACAAAAAACACGACCGAGAAGAGTAGGTCGAGCACCAGCGTCAAAGCGTTTCCGGTTAAAAAGGAGCGAATATTTTCCAGTTCACGTACGCGCGCTACCGAATCGCCAACCCGCCGAGCCTCAAAATAGGCGATTGGAAGAGACAACAGATGACGGTAGAGACGCGCTCCCAGTTCAACATCTATCTTGCTGCTGGTCCGGGCGAAAACCCATGTTCGAATTCCGGAAAAAGCATTTTCGAAGAGGGTTGCACACAACAAGCCAAAGACGATTACATTGAGCGTCTTCATTGCGTTATTGACCAGTACCTTGTCCATTACTACTTGGAAACCCAGAGGGGTCGCTAAGCCGATCAGCTGCATTATAAAAGAAATTGCCAGCACTTCAACGAGCAGCTTCCGGTACTTGACAACAGCCGGAATAAACCAGCTGAAATCAAATTTACCAAGCTCCTTCAGGAAAGTTGCCTTGGAAATACAAAAAATGAACTTGCCCGACCAGAGTTCAATAAATGCAGCCATATCGATGACCTGCACATCAGGATTGCCGGGCTGCTGAATTACTATTCTCGGCTTAGTCTTGTCTCCCTGATCAAAACCGAAACGGATTGCGATGAAGAAGTTTCCCTCTTTATCAATGGCAATTGCCGGCATGGGTGCACGATCAAGCCGTTCCGGGTCCTGTTCAACAAGCTTTGCCGTCATACCGAGACGCTTAGCAGCCAGGAGGATGACGTCACTCGTAAATGGTTTTCGGCCAAACTCGTGCAGCAGCTTGGCTTCTTCAACAGCAATGCCATGGTGTCTGGCTATCATCAGCAGAGACAAGAAGCCTGAATCTTTCATCATTATGTGCCATCCCCAGCTGTGCCGAGGCTCTTTCTCAATAAATTAAATACCGTATTATGAATTACTTCGACCGTCAAAGGCGGGCTATTTAAACGCTCAGGATACTCCATAGAAGCGCATTCAACAAGACAAAAAGTGGAACAATAAGTGTGAAATACAGGGGGTAGCCAGCACCTTTGTCTTTGATCTTTTTGACAGTGTCTCGTTGGCAACCCATGGCATCCATCGTAATTATGGTGCCTTTCAGTGAAAGAATGTCCACAATTGGGAAACGGCTGTTATCTCATTAGACTTCTCACCAGTCATTACACGGCTGAGAGATATATTGATATCAGCAAGATACGCTGTTGCCAGATGGCATCGACACTTGCCCTTTTCCCATTTAGTAGGCAAAAAAGCTTTGCCATCAATTGCTACAACCTGTCCGGTAAGATCGTTTACGACACTGTAGATCCAGCTTGTGTAACACTAGGCAAGCTGCTCATGATCTAAAACATTAAAAATCATTTAATGTGTCATAACAAGCATTTTGATGTTCCAATGTACTATACCGGCTGTCCATTCTCATCCAAATACCCAAACCGGCGCATACTTTCCCCATGAGTATCGATCAGCCGCTGCGCCAGATCGTACGGCAGCTCCTCACGCCAGGACCCCACCTCGCCACGACGGAAAAAATTGCCGGGTGCATTTACCGAACGCTCTCGAAATCCTTTATCCTTCTCCTGACGCTGCAACTCACTAAAACTCGAAAAGGCAACGGCCTTGCGAATCCGCTTGATATCCCTCGGCAGTCCGCAGAATGTCACCACCTCTCCGAAATACCGTTCCGGATCGCGTCGTAAGTCTTCATAACGTACCAGGCAAACCGGCAGCCCCGATTTATCCAGCCATCCCAGAACATGACTGCTCCACGACCCCATAAACTGCCGCAGCTGATCCGCCATGCCACCAATCGAACGCGACGATGCATGGGCCGAATCACACAAGTTATCAACAGCCTGAGCAATGCTAACTCCCCAATGATGAGCGCAGGAAGCAGCCATATCAAGTGGATTACGCAGGATATACACAACTCCGGCAGTCACCTCGGGCGGGAAAAGCGTCTCACCTCGATCATTGCGGACCCAAGCATCATGAACCTTCATATAGAGCGTCTCCTGCTCTTCACGTGCCATACAGCGATACACACCTGGGCGCAGACGCTTAATCACCGCATCGTCAAGGGCCGACGCCTCTACCCCCACCCACTCATCGAACCAGAAGCGTGCACTGGCGATCGAGCCGCCATCTATCTTGTTGATATCAGCCGGTTCGACACCATTGCGTAAATAATTAGTCAACAGGATGCGCATCCAAGTATTGCCCGATTTTGGGTAGGAAGCCAGCCAGATAATCTTAGCCATTCATGATGACCTCGGCCACTTCACTGGCGCTCCAGCGGGACTCCGGGCGTTCGATACGAAACATAGTCACTTGGTTTGAGATCGCGGCAAACAGAGCAAACTGACATGGATGTTCCTCGGGAAAAAACGGGCCATAAATACACTCCAGTAACGCAGCGAACTTGTCGGATCCACTGAGATCGGTTAATTTCACTTTATTACTGGTCGATTTACTAAGCAGGTAGATGGCATGCAACGGGATCGGCTCTGCTACCATTTCATTATGGGTAGGCACAAGAACCTTGATCCGCCGCAACGGGTTACGCGGTAATTCATGGGCAGAATGCCCTAACTGGCCAGCAGCATCTTCACAAAGATTCAGCTTTGCTATGCCGGGGAGAGCCTCAACCTGATCATTCTTTCCGAGTCGTAGAACAGTAATATCGTCAGCGCACATGGCGCAACCGTGTGCCATCAAAACCGCCAACGTTGTGGATTTGCCCGCCCCCGTTTCACCAGCTACGACCACCGCACCCCGAGTGGTAACAGCAGTATTGGCATGCAGGACAAGCATGCCACGCTGACGCAGAAGCGCCGCGAGAACTCCTGAGAGCAAATGAGCGACCAGCATATGCTCTTCGGCCGCCGGGTTACGCTCCAGGGTTAACCTCTGACCCTCTTCGACCAAAAAACGTCCGGCCCGCCTCCCCCCTCGCCAGAGAAAACGACCGGAAGAACCTTGCCAATTATCACCTGTAGCGACTGCGCCATCCAACACCTTTGGCACAGCAGCTTCAATCATGATAACATCCGGAATTGCACTGTCAGAAGCCGGAGTAAGCATCGGGCAGGAAAAGGTAGTTTGCACGATTAATTCATAGAGGATGTAATTATAGGTCATTGTAGCTCTTTCTCAATCAAATCGGCCAATCCATCCACACTCCATGAACCACGTGGACGATTCAGACGAACAACAGGCGTTGTTCTGACGATCGCAGAAGCATAGCCCATATAGATGACACGGTCAAGCAGTGCATCAGCAACATGACTGTTATAGAGCAGCGTCGACACCGCTTTAAAATGCTCTATCCCGGCCATACGTTCGCACGAAATCTCAGCTTTGCTCTGCACACCAAGCCGGTACATTGCCAGCAGAGGCTGCGAAGCAACAGTACGCTGGTCAGTCAAGTTGAGGAGCAGGCGATTTGCGTCGGCATGTTCAAACTCTTCCGCTTCTTTGCCAAATTTTTTCAACGTATCTGGCCAGAGCGCAATATCAGAAAATGTTGGGATGACATGCAGCCCCCCATTGCCATCCTGAGACACTATCGCAAGTTCATCTGCCAATAGCGCCCAACCTCGCTGTAATAACTCCATCAGCAGGGTCGATTTACCACCACCGGAATCACCTGCCAACAGCACTGCCCCACGTTCGTTTGCCACTGCAGCCGCATGAAACGCAAGCATACCTCGCTGGTACAACAATGCAGCCAGCGGGGTCATGCGGGCGAAGTGAGTTACAACATCTGGCAATATCCCCGTACACGGCTCAATAGTAACACACTCTCCACCTTCGACCAAATAACGGGCGACCTCTGGCAGATCCAGCAGAAAACGCCCAGGTGAAGCCTGCCAGAGGACTCCACGTGCCGTTGTCCCTCCAAGTTCGATAGGAACCGGTGCTGTTTTGATCGTGATATTTTGTAGAAAATCTGCAAACATAAAAATCGCATTCCCCAGAGTTATACAGAAAGAACATTTTTAAAGTGGAGTATCAACCGAAATGGTAACAACGTCGACAATATTTAGTAGACCTTGACAGAATGGTCGTCAGTCATCAGTCATCAAAGAGAATCTAAACGTTAAACGACTTTTTATCCTTGCAAAAGGGTGTTATGTAAAATGAATTGATTCGACCCACTCAATCTGACGTGGCAAGCATATGGTTTGCAGATCATAGTGTGACTTTACAAAACGGCGGGCATTGTGCCCTAGTCGCTGACGCAATTCAGGTCGTTCAAGTAGATCAACCATATTTTTGACAAGGTCGTTACTATCAAAGAAGTTTACTAATCGCCCTGTCTCATTATGATGAATGACTTCTTGTACCGGCTCTGTATCGCTTGCCACAATTGCACACCCAACGCTCATAGCCTCCAGCAGGCTCCAGGATAGCACAAACGGATAGGTAAGATATACATGAACGGTAGAGACTTGTAATAGTGAAACAAAAAGGCGATAAGGAATTCGTCCGACAAAATGAATACGCCTCCTTTCATCTTCGCAAACTCTAGATTGTATCTCTTTAATATAACATTCTCTCCAGGTCAACCCGTCTGCGGGTGAGGTCCCATAACTTACTTCGTCTCCCCCGACAATTACCACATGTGCTTGAGGGCGTTTATGAAGAAGCTCGGGCAATGCACGCATGAAGACGTGAATCCCTCGGTATGGTTCAAGATTACGATTAACAAAAGTGACAATCTCGTTTTTACAGGTCAAGGTCAAATTGTCGTTCAGCTTTACCCAGGCCTTTGGATCGGGAACTAATGCGGTGGTATCAATACCATCATGTATGACTGTAATTTTGCTACGAAACGGTTCGGGAAAGGTGCTTGCTTGCCACTGCGTTGGTGACAGCCCTGCGTCTGCTAACCGAAAGTGCGCAAGGTTGTTGAGGTTTTTCAATACGACTTTACAGTAGTCGACGGATTCGATTACCGGAAACTCGGGGTCAAACCCAACATCAGCGCCATGAGTATGATAAAAAAATTCACAGTAAATGCCGAGTTTGGTCTGTGGCCAGACTTCCTTTAAAAACAGGCTCTCGCCCCATCCCGGGTGAGCTAGGATAATATCGGGCGTAAATCCATGTGCCTTCAACTCCAACGCTGCTCGAAAGCAAGCCTCTCCCCTGATTATCTTTGTTTCAAAATCAACGGCCCAAGGATGGATTTCTGGAGTCGAACGCCTTGTCACCCGATAGCGAATGATTTTAACGCCATGCCATTCTTCGGAGCTTACATTTCGTTGGGTAAGCACCGTGACATTATGACCAAAAGAAACCATGGCTGGAGCCAAAGCTTTAAAC
>CAIYZD010000539.1 GCA_903930585.1 uncultured Geobacteraceae bacterium
AACCACGGCACCAACCAAATACATTCCGTTTTCAGCACGCATGTTTGCCGAAAACCGCTCTGCCGCACTCGACATGATGGCGTGCTATCTGGCTGCCAATCCCGAATCAGAGTTATTAAACGGCAAAGTGCTGTATATGTCCGGATCTACTCATTTGACCAGCGTCAGGCCTGGTATCTGGTCGGGTGACATGAGTGCCCTGACGCTCCGCTTTCGTCCCTGGTACCTGAATCCCTTTGTAGAGCCGCCGCCGGAAATATCGGCGCTTCCCTGGGAGGAAAAACTTCAGGCCATGGCAGAATTGCTGCTGCGCGATAAAAATATTCGTGCCATCTCCGGTGTGCCCCCCTGGATCATTCTATTACTGAAGCGCTGCATGGAAATCGGAGGCGCACCACTCCGTCAGTTACTACCGAATCTCGAGCTTATTATCCACGGCGGCACGAGCATGAAGCCGTATCAGCATGAATTTGAGACGCTGTTCGAAGTAGATCTTCCCAACCTGCTTGAGTTACTTCCCTCTTCCGAGGCTTTCATGGCGTTCCAGCACTCCGGGGAAGAGATGATGCGCCTGACTCCATACTACGGGGTGTTCTTTGAATTTGTCCGTTTTGAAGATCTGGACGGGAACGGTAAACCGTCACCATACGCAGATGCCGTCCCGCTGGAAGAGGTTGAAACCGGACAGCGCTATGCTGTTATTCTCAGCACCTGTTCCGGGTTATGGCGCTATCACATTGGTGACACAATCCGCTTTACATCCACGACTCCACACTTCATCGAGTTTACCGGTCGAGACCGCTTTCTCGATAAACTTGAAGAAAAGGTAACTCAGGGAGAGGTGGAACAGGCCATCGCCACCCTGAACCAGAGTGGCGACTGGAATGTGCGTGAGTTCATGGTCGGCGCAGACATATCGAACAGGAAACATCAGTGGGTTCTCGCGGTGCAGAATAGTACGGATGTCAGTGACGCCACTCTCAAACTTGATGCCTCCCTCTGCCAATTGAATGCCGACTATGCCGCCTTCAGAGGACAGGGGCGTATCAACGCCCCCGGAGTGCTACTGGTACCGGAAGATGGGATTTATCAATGGTCTCAGGCTGAACGCGGCAAGCTGGGCGGCCAAACCAAGATACCGCACATTGATCCGACCCCCGATTCGTCGATGATCGCCAGCCTGAGACAGTTCCATGCTCCCTCCAGAGAATTTCTAACTCTGTAACGTAATTTTTACTTAAATTTATCCATCCCGCAATATGTATGTAACATTGATATGCTACTGATGATGTAAAGCAAAGCATACAGTGAGGAGATTTGAATGGAACAGATTCGTGCTGACAAGTTGACCCTGGGCTATGGTCGAAAAGATGTTGTAAAAGCTGTTGATCTCAGTATTCACAAAGGGGAATTCCTCAGCATTATCGGGCCGTCCGGGGTCGGAAAATCAACTCTCCTGATGGGCATCAATGCCACTACTTCAATTCTGGGTGGAAGCCTGAATGTGCTTGGTCAGGATGTCTCTTCAATCCGAAACGGCGATCTGAAGGCGTTGCGGTCAAAAATCGGCGTTATTTTTCAAGGATTCAATCTGGTTTCGCGGTTGTCAGTGCTTGACAACATCGCCAGCGGCATGCTGCACCGCAAACCGCTCTTATCGGCTATCTTTAAACATTATACAGAGCAGCAGTATGAGGAAATCTACGAGTACATGAAGGTTGTCGGTATTGAAGAGGAAGCCCTCAGCCGATGCGACCGACTGTCAGGTGGACAGAAACAGCGAGTAGCCATTGCACGGGCCATTGCCCAGCACCCGGAAATAATTCTGGCCGACGAGCCGATTTCATCACTTGATCCGGTCAGCGCCCGAAGTGTGCTGGAAACGCTGCGAAACGCCAACGAAAAATATGGTATCACCGTGGTTGCTAACCTCCACCAGTTGGAGTATGCCCGTGAATTCTGCAGCCGTGTAATCGGAATGAACAGCGGCAGAATCGTCTACGACGGCCCCCCGGAAAGGCTCTGCCAGGCAACAGTTGAGCAGATTTACTGTTCTCATACCAGCCGGGAGCAACAAAATACCGGTTCATTTCATTTCCCTTTTTCACCCGCCGCTGCTGCAGCTTAATCAATCGAACATTCACCAAAATCACGTTTAAGGAGCAGTTTATGAAACGAGTTTTACAAGCCGTTGTAACAATCCTTCTCACCGTCTGCCTGCCCGCTGCACTCCTCGCAGCCCCTGCCGATTGGCCAAAAAAATTGACCGTTGGCCTGATTCCGACCGAGTCATCGTCACACATCACCGACCGCTTTGACAATCTGCACACGTATCTTGAAAAAAAACTGGGCA
>CAIYZD010000540.1 GCA_903930585.1 uncultured Geobacteraceae bacterium
CTGCCTATCATTGCCATGACCGCCCTTGTCATGGAGGAAGATCGGCAGGAAATCCTGGAGGCCGGAATTAACGCACATATCACCAAGCCAATTCACGCCAGAACTATGTTTCAGGCTATGCAATTATTTCTTGCAGAGCAGAAACCGACTGTGCAACTGCTTGAAAAGCTTGAAGGCAACCATAGTAACGAGGCAGTTATCCCGAAGATTTCCGGGCTTGATATCGTCGGGGCACTGGATCGCCTTGACGGAAACAGTAAGCTGTACATCAGGTTGTTGAGTGCGTTTGCTGAGAATGAGTCGAATGCGGCAACGATAATTAAGGAAGCATTGGCATCTGGAGATACAATAAGAGCTGGTCGCCACGCCCATACGATCAAAGCCTCTGCTGGCAGCATAGGCGCGGAGGGACTGGAGGCTTTGGCGCGGACCCTGGAACTCGCAATACTTTCCGATGCGTCACCAATAAGCCTTAATGACGCCCTTGAGAGTTTTACTGAAGAGATGACCCGACTGGTATCGGAGTTGACCAGCCATCTACCTGTCGCTCCACGAGTCGATGAAACTCTGAACGCCATAGTTGACATTGAGGTCGTCACACCGATTTTCAGCAGACTTCTCCACTATATAAATAGCATGGACGGCAAGGCGGAACGTTATCTGGACGATTATCACGGAGAACTGACAGGTTTACCCATTCTCGATGTCGGGCAGATTAAGGAGTATCTGAATAAATTTGAATACGCAACAGCTCGTGTCGCACTTCTGGCACTTTCAGCCAGGAACGGCATCATTCTTTCACTTGATGGCTCAGAGATTTGCGAATTATGAAAACTGCATCTACTCCTGCGAGCGTTCTGATTGTCGACGATATTCCACAAAACATAAGTCTGCTGAATGCAGCGCTGATGAGCGAATATACTATCAAGGTTGCCTCCAGCGGGCAGCAGGCTATTGACATCTGCCTCTCCATGCCGATCGACATCATTCTCCTTGATGTTATGATGCCGGAGATGGATGGTTTTGAAACCTGCCGGCGACTCAAGGAAAATCCGCAGACCTGTGCAATCCCGGTAATTTTTGTTACCGCACGGGGTGAGACTAAAGACGAATCCATGGGGTTTACCTGCGGCGCAGTCGATTATATCACCAAGCCGATTCGAGCGGCTATTGTGCGGGCACGGGTCAAAACGCATCTTGCCCTGCATGATCAGAACCACGCCCTGTCATGTCTGGTGCAGGAGAGAACCGAAGAGCTGGACAAAAGCCGTCTTGAAATTTTGCACCGGCTCGGCAGTGCCGGCGAGTATCGGGATAATGAGACCGGCCTGCATGTTGTCAGAGTCTGTCACTATTCACGCATCATCGCCATGGCACTTGGTCTTCCGGAACAAGAAGCTGAACTGCTCTACAACACAGCCGCCTTGCATGACACGGGCAAGATCGGCATACCCGACAGTATACTCCTGAAGCCGGGCAAACTGGACGAAGAGGAATGGAAGATCATGAAAACACACTGCGCGATCGGCCACGAGATCATTGGCGCCAATCAAAACAGTCTGTTGAAGTCAGCGGCAACAATCGCACTGACTCATCACGAACGCTGGGACGGCAGCGGCTATCCAAAGGGGCTTAAAGGGAGCGAAATACCGCTTTGTGGGAGAATAGTGTCTGTTGTCGATATGTTTGACGCTCTTACCAGTGTACGCCCATACAAAAGCGCCTGGTCAGTGGGCGAGGCGGTTGAGGAAATTGAGCGCTGCAGCGGGGGGCATTTTGATCCGCAGATTGTTGATGCGTTTATGTTGAAGATCCCTGAATTGACGGCAGTGCAACATCAATTTGTTGATGTAGTTGTCACAACTTAAACTTAATCTCAACAACAATGTCGCACTCGCCACATGAGGTATTACTTTGAACGAATCCCCTAAACATCAGTATGTCGGCAGAATCCTCTTTGTTGATGAAGACGTCGCCATGCGGAGTGTGATGGCATTGATACTGAGAAGAGATCAATTCCAGGTTGTGACACTGCCTTCCGCAGAGGAGGGGCTTGCACAGATGAAAACAGATGATCCGTTTGATTTCGTCATCAGCGGATTTGCTTTGCCGGGCATGAACGGCCTCAGTTTTCTGCACCATGTTGCCGAGCTTTCCCGGAGGAGTGTGCGTATCCTTGTTTCAGCGTGGTGTGATGATTCCGACGGTGTAAACCGGTCCATGCGCGAAG
>CAIYZD010000541.1 GCA_903930585.1 uncultured Geobacteraceae bacterium
CCCGAAAGCCATGCTGAAAATCTTCAAAGCGTGGTGTTGGCAGACCGTAAGCGGCAAAGGCATCTATGATTCTTTTGATGCCGGAGCCGTATTTCTCAATTTTGCCCGCTTCCTTGAAAAGAGAGGCGATTTGTTTGTTACGGATGGTAGAGGAGTAATTGCCCCGGATAAGTTGTTCGGTATTAAGGCCAGCCAACAGTTTCCCTGGGTTGAAGAATTCTATTCGGTCATCGAATATTTTGACAACCGAGTCACTGGCGCTCATATAATCGCGGTGCACGATCATGTTGACTACTATTTCGCGCAGGGCCTCGAGGGGGTAATCCCATCGTTCCTCTCGTTGCGACTTGCCGGTGATGATATAGGCCCGGTTCATATGCTTGCGAAGGAACTCCAACATGATTTCGACCTCGCTGAACAGGTCGGTTCGGATGGTCAAGCTGTCTTTGATGATCGTCTCGCTGGCAAAACGGCCGATTTCAATTGTGCTGGGAAAACAATCCTCTGCGGCGAAGAGCAGAAAACAGCCGTTGGAAATTTTCTCACTTAGAACCAACTCAAATTTTTTCAAGACACTCATCGGCGCATCATTGATAGGATAAGGACCGATAGCGTTGGCCATCTCGATAAAACGATTCACTTTGTCCAGCGAAATATCCTCCAGTCCATGCCTGGCATCCTCGTAATGATCCCAGCTTGTATTAAAGGTCTGGAGGTGGAGGTTTGAAATTTCGGTGAGGCTAAGTTGATGGTTGGAGTTATGAATTCGTTTATAATACTTCCCCTTGCAGCTCACAGGTTTTATTGGATATTCGGGGATGGTTATCTTGGCAAGGTTTTTTCCTTCAATAATGCAGGATTCAACATTCGATATAATGGACGGTGCGGTGGCCGATTTGACCTGATTTGCCCACTGCTGGGCGGGTCTCGGTGTCGAATTGTACTCCAACGATTTGGCCATGATCATTGACGCCGACCAGCACTGTGCCGCCCTTAGTGTTGGCAAAAGCGGAGAGAGTTTCAATGACTTGTCGATCAAAGGAATTTTTGAACTCCAACACCATAGACTCACCTGCGGCGATGAGGTGGGTGATCTTGTCTGGGGCTTTGTTTCCCATGCTTCCTCTATTCCGTTATTCCGACAGCCACTTTAGTCCGGTGACGGCAGCGACTACCTTTAGGTACTGGTCATCCGCGATGCCCCAGACGGCCAGATCAATGTCGGAGCGGCAACCAAACTCATCTTGCCTTAGCAAGGATCCAAAGGCTGCAATTTTTTGGGTCTGAAAGTGTTCCCGTAACAACGTGGCGGCCAACCGAGCGATCTGTCATCTCCGCTCCAATCGCTTAGATTAGATTGCCTACATCGTTTTCTACTTTGTCAGATAATCTTTAAGCCACCCGAATAGGGATTGCAAGTACGATATTGCTTACGTCTGATTTTGTCTAATTCTATTGCTGTTGGGCGACAAAAGCAATCTGGTGAAGATCCACTTCGCTCAGACCATGTCAAAATATTGAGTAAGCTTTTTTTGTGGACTTACTGTTTGACAATACTATTGCTTGGC
>CAIYZD010000542.1 GCA_903930585.1 uncultured Geobacteraceae bacterium
AAAGATTATATTCAAATGTCCGGAATCCCTTATTTTAGCAAGTGAATTCCATTCTGTTTTTTCGCGACTTCGCTTTTTGATCGATGATGGAGTATCTGTTGATAACATTATAATCGCGATAAAGCGTGAATTTAAACTTTACACTCTTTCTGTCAGCGACTGGGGTACGTTTGAATTAACTGTTGGATCTTTAGTTGATCTCCACAATCAGGGCTGGAACGGTATTTGGTGCCCTATCTTAGCAGATAGATTCTCTGCTGGCGCTATACCTCCTGTAGACTATATATGTGGGAACCCTCCTTGGGTAAAATGGAGTCATTTGCCTCCAGAATACGCGAAAGACATTGGACCTAAGTGCCGAAAAATGGGTGTGTTTAGTTCTGATAAATGGGTTGGTGGTATTGAATCAGATATTTCAACCGTTATAACATTTGAAGCTGCCGACAAATACCTCGCGAATAAAGGGAAGCTTGGGTTTTTTATAACTGGTACTGTTTTTACAAATGAATCCAGTGAAGGCTTTCGCCAATTTTCCATACGAAACGGTCTCGTGAATTGCTCAGTCGAACTTGTTGAAGATTACACTCCAATTTTGCCTTTTGAAGGGGTTTCAAATAATCCTACTTTTCTTGTCCTGCAAAAGGGTAAAAGCACGTCATTCCCCGTTATATATCGAACTTGGACTGCTGTGGACTCAAGTGGTAAAAAAATCCGTAGTTTTGAAAATTCAAGAGATTTCAAAATAAGGGCGACATCAAACGACTTACTTGCCAGACCAGTTCCAGGCGGTGGAGGTTCGAGACCATGGATAATAGGATCTGCCGTAGAACAACTTGTTTTTGAAAAGGTATTCGGCCCGTCCAGTTTGGTTTATAAAGCGAGGAAAGGAGTTACCACTGATAGGAATGGGATCTATTGGGTTGATCTACTACGAGCCAATGGAAACGACGTAGAAATACGCAATGCAGCGTGTATCGGTAGAACTAAAGGAATACCGCAAAAAACTGCCTTTATCGAAAATATGCATTTATTCCCTTTGCTGAGGGGTAGAGGGGTAAAACCATTCATAGCTATTCCTGACGAGCTGAAAATCATTGTTCCACAACGCGGAATGCATGGAGATCCCAATTTAAGCATCGATGCACCAAAAACTGCAAATTTTCTCTATGGGTTCAAGGAAATTCTCGAAAACAGATCGAGTCTTAAACGTTTTCAAAAAGGGCAACCGTATTATTCCCTGTGGAGCACAGGAGAGTACACTTTTGCGCCTTTTAAGGTGTTATGGAGGGAGATGGGAGGCAATGCTTTTGCAGCAGCTTATATTGGATCAGTGAACGATCCTTTGCTCGGCAACAAGATGGTTATTCCGGATCACAAGTTATATTTCATTCCTGTAGGCACAGAGGAAGAAGCTGCCTATCTGACAGGTTTTTTGAATGCTCCTGTGGTCTCTGGTGCTGTATCTGCTTATGCGTCGCAACTTAGCTTGGGAGCAAGCGTAGCGGAGTATTTGCATATCCCTAAATTTGATGTAGAAAATGAATTGCATCTAAGTGTTGCCATCCTCGCAAGAGATATCACTGATCGCAGGGATGGATCAACTCAAGCTGAGCTTGCAGAACTTGACGAAAACGTCCGTTTAATAATTGGCCTTTAGATAAAAATGGCCTGCAGAATTTCCTGCAGGCCATTTTTACAGCATTTCAACACCTTTGTGAATAGGATAGACCGTCAACACATTTGTGAATCGGCTAGCTGTCAAGCCGTTTTTTTCTTTTCAGTCCGTAAACGCCGACTGAGTTTTTATTTACCGCAGCATTTTTTATATTTAAGGCCGCTTCCGCAGCTGCAGGGATCATTTCTGCCGACCTTGGTTACCGTCAGCGGTTTTGGGCGAACCATCTGCCCTTCGGTAAAATACCAACGACCATCTTTTCGTTTAAACTGCCCTGCTTCGTGATGTTCACGGGGTTCACCTTTTTCGTTGAAGCGGGCGATAAACTCCACTTCACCGATAGAGTCTTCTGCTCCGCCCCTTTTTGTGCCGAGTATTTCAAGACCCTGCCATTCGGCTGTTTCCGCCCACTCTTTGGTGCCTGCGTGGTCGTAACCCTGGCAGTGGTCCGGGTGAGTACTCTCAAAAATGAAATTCATTTCAGCGAGAACGTAGGCCGAATAGCGGGCTCGCATGAGTTGTTCGGCGGTACGTGCCGCCTCGCCGCCTGAAATGATTTTTTCACAGCAGTCTGAATAGGGATTGCCGCTTCCGCACGGGCATATAGTCATGGTTGTTTCTCCTTGGTTGCATATTGATGCTGCTCTGGTGACATATTCTGGGCTCTTTTGTCAAGATAAAGTACTGAATTAGAACTTGTATGAAATGTGATTTCCCTGTATTCATAGCAGTTACAAAAAATGCGAGCAGGGTGGAGGCAGCTATGAAAACTTCGAATAAAGAATTATTACAGGCCCCAATGAGCGCAGAAGAAACGCGGTGGGTGAGTGAGCTTGCCGATAAGTTGCCCGATGACGTCGACCTGACGTTTGAGGAGTCTAAAATGCTGACCAGGCTTTCAATCCGGGATTGGCCGGATGCACTTATACTCAAGGTTAAAGATGTCATTGATGCGGAAGATTTTCTTATTGAAGATCC
>CAIYZD010000543.1 GCA_903930585.1 uncultured Geobacteraceae bacterium
AACCGTACATAAACAGGAGCAGTTTCTAAATCCGTGTTACGTTGGCTGCCTGAAGACCTTTTGGCCCTTTAACGATATCGAAATTTACCGCATCCCCTTCAGCAAGGGACTTAAAACCTTCGCCGGAAATTGCCGAGAAATGAACAAAGATATCCTCACCCTGCTCCTGCTCAAGAAACCCAAAACCTTTACTGTCATTAAACCACTTTACTCTACCTGTTGTCATGCGACTACTCCTTTTTCCAACTTCATGTAATGCACTCACGATAGCGTAAGTGGCTGATAACGGACGAATCACCTGCATTCATTCAATTACAGTAATTCTTTCAAAAATAACACACTTTACAACTATTGTATGCAAAATAATATCATCATAATTTTAATTTATATTCACTTATACTTTACCCACTGCCAACAAACGTTTTCGATCGACGTTCGACCTTTTTTATTGAGCAGTATCATGAGTTATGATATTGTATTGAGCTATTTTACCATATATTCAACCAGCGGGAGATAATTACATTATGTTCAGTGCCCTTATAAAAAAGTTCATCGGCAGCAAGAATGAGCGTGAACTGAAAAAGATGTGGCCTATCGTTGAAAAGATAAATGCCCTTGAAGCTTCCGTTTCTTCTCTTTCCGATGAACAGTTGGCCGACAAAACCGGGCAATTCAAGGAGCGCCATATAAATGGAGAATCCCTTGATTCGTTGCTTCCGGAAGCTTTCGCCGTATGTCGCGAGGCAAGTAAACGTGTGCTTGGGATGCGCCATTTTGACGTTCAGCTGATAGGCGGGATGGTGCTGAATGCCGGTAAAATTGCCGAAATGAAAACCGGTGAGGGAAAAACACTGGTAGCCACCCTCCCCGCTTACCTTAATGCAATTTCCGGAAAAGGTGTGCACGTTGTTACCGTCAACGATTATCTGGCTAAGCGTGACTCCGAATGGATGGGACGCCTGTACAATTTCCTCGGCTTGACGGTTGGTATTGTTATCCACGGTATTGAAGACGATCAACGCCGTATCAACTATTCTGCCGACATTACCTATGGAACAAACAACGAGTTCGGATTCGACTACCTGCGGGATAATATGAAATTCGACCTGGACGATTACGTTCAGCGTGGCTTCAACTATGCCATCGTTGACGAAGTTGACTCGATTTTGATCGATGAAGCCCGTACCCCTTTGATAATTTCAGGACCCACTGAAGATTCTACCGACAAGTACTACATCATCAACGCTATTATTCCAAAACTTGAAAAAGGTGAAGTGCTCGAAGTTGAAGCCAACACACTTTCCGGCAAACGCAAGCAGTATACCGGTGACTATACCATCGATGAAAAAGCAAAAAGTGCGGCTTTGACCGAACAAGGTGTGCTCAAAGTAGAAAAACTTTTGAAAGTCGACAATCTGTACGATCCACGCAACATTGAAATTCTTCATCACGTCAACCAGGCGCTGCGGGCTCATGCCATGTACAAACTTGATGTCGACTACGTGGTAAAAGATGGCGAGGTCATGATTGTTGACGAATTTACCGGACGACTCATGCCGGGTCGACGCTGGTCCGACGGTTTGCACCAGGCGATCGAGGCAAAGGAAGGGGTAAAGATCGAAAATGAAAACCAGACCCTGGCGACAATTACTTTTCAAAACTATTTCCGCATGTATGGCAAACTGTCCGGAATGACCGGTACCGCCGATACCGAAGCAGAAGAGTTTCACAAAATTTACAAACTGGATGTCTGCGTTATTCCAACCAATCGACCACTGCTCCGCCCGGATTTCCCGGATGTTATCTACAAGACCGAGAAAGAAAAATTTAAAGCGGTTATTGAGGATATAAAAGAACACTACGCTGCCGGTCAACCCTGCCTGGTGGGAACAATCTCAATAGAAAAGTCGGAAGTGCTATCGGAGATGCTGAAGCGCCAAGGAGTGCCGCACAGCGTGCTGAATGCCAAACAGCATGAACGCGAAGCGGAAATTGTCGCTCAAGCCGGTCGTAAAGGCGCCATAATGATTGCTACCAACATGGCAGGCCGCGGAACAGATATTGTACTGGGAGGAAACCCGGATGCCCTCGCCAAACAGTGGCGACGGGCAAACCCGGAGACAACCGACGAACAATATGCAGACGTATTTGCACAATACAAAGCAGAATGCCTTACCGAACATGACGACGTTGTCAAACTGGGCGGCTTGCACATTCTCGGCACCGAAAGACATGAGTCGCGCCGCATAGACAACCAGTTGCGTGGCCGGTCCGGTCGTCAGGGGGACCCTGGATCATCAAAGTTCTACCTGTCACTGGAAGATGACCTGCTGCGTATTTTCGGATCGGAGCGGGTTTCCAAAATCATGGACCTTCTTAAAATAGAAGAGGGAGAAGCGATTACACACAGCATGATTTCGCGTTCTATCGAAAACGCTCAAAAAAAAGTTGAGGCGCATAACTTTGATATTCGTAAGCATCTCATCGAATATGATGACGTCATGAACAAACAGCGTGAAGTCATCTATTCCCAGCGCCGTGAAATTCTTGCTGGTCAGGACATTCGCGAGAGCTTCATGGAAATGCTGGATGAAACGATTGAAGATATTGTCGCTGCTTTTGCCATTGACAAAGTATCTCCGCACGAATGGGATTGGCAGGGGATCAGTGACGCCGTTTTCAAATACTTCAATCTTCAGCTCGATCTTCCGCACGAGATGATAAGTCGCCTGACACCGGTTAATTTTCACGATACTCTCAAAGAACAAGCCCATGCCATCTTTACGGCACGGGTCGAAGAGATGGGTGACGAACTGATCGACCATCTCATCAAGATTATGATGCTCCAGGCCATTGACACACACTGGAAAGATCACCTCCTGAATATCGACCATCTGAAGGAAGGTATCGGTCTGCGTGGATATGGGCAGAAAGATCCCAAACAGGAATACAAAAAAGAGGCTTACAACCTATTTATGGAGTTGATGGTCCGTATTCGTGAAGAGGTTATCGAACGAGTTTATTGGGTTCAGATAAACCATGACGGCGAAGAAATTGAAGAGATTGAAGAAGAATTGCAGAGCAAGAAACTGGTTTTCAACCTGGGTGGGGAAGCTGAACGTGTCCAGGAACCGGCTAAGAGTCAGAAAGTCGCTGGACGAAACGAAGCTTGTCCCTGCGGAAGCGGTAAAAAATATAAGAAATGTTGCGGAAAATAGATGTTTGTTTCCCGATGACCACCTCTGGTCTGTTTACGGATTGACCATACGCCCCACTGTCGAAAAGGATAGTGGGGCGTACTTTTTCAATAACCCCTCTTGTACTCTTTTGTCACCACGTTATGGTCTTATTCAGGAACAATTCAACCATAGTGCACTCTTACGAAATATTCTCATTAAACTCGTTGACTTCCTGTTTTTTAAACCGTATACAGTGAATTAATCTATACAAAAAGGGTGTTGAAACCATGAAAATGAAACTGGCGGTAAAGGTATTCTGTATTATCGGAATCACACTGTTCATCGGCTTCAGCGTAATGGGAATTACTTCACTCTGGTTAGGTCTTAATTCAACAATTCACCTGCACGAATCGTCCTCACATGATCTGGCTTCCGCTATTCGACAATCAATTGAACTGTCCATGGTAAAAAACGATCCGGATTTTGTGCGCGGCTATGTCGACCAGCTAAAGCGTAAAAAGGTTGTTCTCGATTTGACGATCTTCGGCAAGGAAGGAAAAACATCCGGGAGCATGACCGTCGATCCAATCGTACTTGAAGTGTTTAAAAACGGTACACAGGTTGATACCAGACAAACCATCAATGGCATTCATATGTTGACCACGACCATCCCGCTGCCAAATGAGCAGCGCTGCAAGTCATGTCACCCGGAGACCGGTTATGTCGGTGCGATCAAACTTACCACCTCAATGGAGGACGGCTATGTCGCTGCAAAGCAACTGGCCGTATTGCAATGTGCGGTCGGTGCGATCTGTTTTGTTCTGATTGTCGGATGCATGTATCTTTTCATGCGTATCACCATAATCAAAAACATCGTCAGTGTCTCCGCCAGTATCAAGATTCTTTCACGGGGTGAAGGCGACCTCACGATGAGGATTCCCGTAACATCCTCCGACGAAGTCGGTATGCTGACCGAGGATGTCAACCGTCTTGTGGCAAAGCTCCGCGAAATCATCTCGGATCTGTATAGTCAGGCCGGTTACGTCGCAATTACCTCCTGTCGAACTATGGCCGGAATCGAACGGCTGGCCGCATCTATTTTTGAGCAGAAAGAACTTGCCGCCTCTGTGGCCGTTGCCTCGGAAGAAATGTCGGCAACACTGAATGACGTCGCAGCAACCACCGCCAAAGCGTCGCTCCTCTCGAAAAACGTGGATGAATCTGCAATAGACGGTCGAAATGTGGTAGGTGAAACTGTTGACAGCATCGACCAGATCAGAATCGGGGTTGAACATACACGCACTGTTATGAACAGGCTGGATAAATCTTCCGGACAGATCGGAGAGATTGTCGTCTTAATCGAAGATGTTGCCGATCAGACTAATCTGCTGGCCCTGAATGCAGCCATAGAAGCTGCTCGGGCCGGCGAAGCAGGACGAGGTTTTGCCGTCGTGGCTGACGAAGTCAAACTGCTGTCCGGAAAAACGTCCGCATCCACGCAGCAGATTGCTGCCATTATAAAGATGATCCAGGGCGATATCCGTGAAGCTATGAAATCCATTGACGATGAAAAGGCACGCGTCGAGCACGGAATAATTAATTCAAGCCGGGCCAATGAGCAGATTTCCACAATTCTCAAACTTGCGTCCGAATCCGCCGACATGATTAATTCAATAGCCATTGCCACCGAGGAACAGGGAGTGACGACAACCGACATAACCAATAAAATACATATGGTATCCGAGACGTCGAATGAAATTGAAACTCAGATGGAAAATGCCGTCTCGACTTTCGGCGAACTTACCGAGACTGCAGAAAAAATCTACAATACGGTAGGTAAATTCAAGGTCGGTAACAACCATGATACGATCAAAAACTTTGCAGCCGAACTGCGAGACCGGGCAGTGGTTGTGCTTGAAAGCGCCATCAGTAGTGGCAGAATCACCCGTGAAGCACTTTTCAGCACTGACTACAAACCGATCCCCCATACAATACCCCAGAAATTCAATACTCCCTTTGACCGGTTGTTTGACGAGATCATCTCCCCACTTCAGGAAGAAATTGTTGCCAAAGACAGGAACATATTCTACGCTATCTGTGTAGACCGCTCCGGGTATGTCCCCTCGCACAATCTGCGCTACAGTCAACGCCTGACCGGTGATCTGAATAAAGACAAAGACGGCAACAGAACCAAGCGGATTTTTAACGACAGAACCGGCCTGCGTGCTGCCACTAATGAGGATTCTTTCCTTCTCCAGACGTATCTGCGCGATACCGGTGAGGTCATGAACGATATGTCTACCCCGATAATAATCGCTGGTAAACAGTGGGGTGGAGTCAGGATTGGATATGTAGCTACGTCTTAGGGAAGGAGATAAAAAATGGCTATTATTGAATGGAGCCCAGCCCTCAGTGTCAAAGTAAAGAAGTTCGATGAACAGCACAAAATGCTGGTCGATCTTGTCAACCAACTTCACGATGCAATGAAGGCGGGACAAGGAAGCGTAGCCGTTGGCACTGTTCTCCAGTCACTCATTGCCTATACGAGTACCCATTTCGAGGATGAAGAGCAGCTGATGCAGACTCATGGCTACCCTGATCTGGAGCGACACACGGCTGAGCATGAAAATCTTGTTAACCAGGTACTCGAACTTCAAACTAAATTTCAGTCCGGCGGAGCTGTTCTGACGATAACCGTCATGAGTTTCATCAAGGATTGGCTTGTTACCCACATTCAAGGCGAGGATAAAAAATACGGCATCTATTTTAATGCCAAGGGTATTTCCTGATTCGGCACTCAATTTTCGCTTGAGAGCCGTTGTTACTTTACAACCGAGGTCATCATGGATATTAAAGGTTTTCAGTTTTCCGCTGTCGAAGCGGCTATAAAAAAACCGGGGCGCAAAGATTTGGCTCTGATCTTTTCCGAAGTACCGGCGCATGCGTGCGCACTGTTTACCACAAATGCCGTAAAAGCCGCACCAGTGCTGCTTTCTATGGATAGAATCAAGAGCGGCACTGCTCAGGTGCTGGTAGTCAACAGCGGTAATGCCAACGCCTGCACCGGAGAACAGGGGATGGTCGCAGCCAGGGAAACGTCTTGTCTCGTTGCCGAGGGATTAGGAGTGAGCGATGATGCCGTTCAGATATCATCTACCGGTGTGATCGGTGTGCAAATGCCGATGGACCGGATTCGAGCAGCCATACCGGCGGCGATTAACGGGCTTTCTTCAGGTACGCTGGATGATATTGCCCAGGCCATTATGACCACCGATACCTTCCCCAAAATGGAAACCCGTTGCGGTCAGGCCGAAGGAGTCAGTTACCGTGTCGCCGGCATTGCCAAAGGGGCCGGCATGATCATGCCAAATATGGCAACCATGCTTTCTTTCATAATTACGGATGCCGCTGTAGAACCGGATTTTCTGCAACAGAGCTTCTCCCGTGCGGTCAACCGCTCGTTCAACGCCATTACGGTAGACGGCGATACGTCAACAAACGACACCTGCCTTATCATGGCCAACGGTATGGCCGGTAACCCGGTCATAAATACGGAATCATCCGAGGCGGTAACGGTCTTTGAACAACTGCTCAGCGAGGTGCTGCTCTCTCTTGCCAGGCAAATTGTCAAGGATGGTGAAGGAGCCACGAAGTTTGTCGAAATCCGGATAACCGGAGCCTCATCTGACGCCGATGCCAAACGGGCTGCCATGGCCGTCGCCAATTCAAGTCTCGTCAAAACGGCCTTTTTTGGACAAGATGCCAATTGGGGGCGGATTTTTGCTGCAGTCGGTTATTCCGGCGCCGAAGTCGATCAATCACGGTTGTCGCTTTACTTTGACACCGTTTGTATGGCCCAAAACGGCATTTTTGCCGGGAATGATGCCGAAGCCAGGGGTACGGAAGTATTAAAACAAAAAGAATTTACCGTTTCAGTCGACCTGGGAATCGGAAATGGTACGTCTACGGTGTACACATCCGATCTTACGCACGAATACGTCAGCATCAATGCCGATTACCGATCCTGAGCAGTGATCTGTTGATTAATTTTCCGAGCCTCCGTATATCGGAGGCTTGTTTGTCGTGTTACTGAACCACAGAGCGAGCCGTGATTTATTTTCGTATTTTTTTTCTGACAAGTATATTCCTGTCACTTACCCCTTCCCTTTCAACAGCTGATGATCTTATGGATCTCGGTCGTGCTGCATCTATCGACGTTATATTGGAAAACGCCATACGGCGCGGCCTGATTTCCGGAGGAGTTGTTGTTGTCGGCAACCATTCCGGCCAACGTTACGGCACAGCCCAGGGTCGACTCTATCCGGATGCCGGGAGCCCGCCGCTTTCTGAACGGACACTTTTTGACGCCGCATCGCTCACCAAGGTAATTGCAACCACACCAGCCATCATGAAGCTGCTGGAGCTGGGTAAAATCAACCTGCTTGATCCTCTGACCCGCTGGTTTCCAGAATTTGAGGGAACCAATCGTGCCGAAATAACTATCCTCAATCTGTTGACGCACACATCCGGTATGGATGACGTTACAATTGCGAGCGATGATCCATTGAGGAGTCTGATAGCAAAAACCATCACACAAGACAACGGTGCCCTTCCCGGAAATCGCTTCCGGTATGCCGATATTAATTTCATCCTCCTTGGAGAACTGGTTAACCGCGCTGCCGGGATCTCTTTGGACAAATATTGTGCCGAAAATATATTCGCTCCGATTGGAATGGCAGAGACGGCATTTCTGCCCCACTCCGATGCCGCAATGATTGCTCCCACGGAGAGCTGGAATAAATCTCTCAAAGCCGGAGTTGTTCAGGATATGAATGCCCAACGTTTTGGAGGTGTTGCCGGTCACGCCGGGGTATTCAGCACCGCAGACGATTTGAACAGGTTTGCAGCCATGATTCTTAACCGGGGGAAATATAATGGGGTACAAATATTCAAGGAGCGGGTAGTAACACAGATGACGTCTCCATATTTTTCCAATAACGGCAGAGTCATCAGGGGACTTGGATGGGATATCAACTCACCGTTTTCATCGCCCCGCGGACATCATTTCTCCGATATGTCTTTCGGACATACCGGGTACAGCGGTTCATCAATCTGGATAGATCCGGAGCAGGATTTATACGTAATACTATTGACCGTACGTCTTGATTACACAAATGTACATCAGTTTAACCAATTACGGAGCGATATTTCGAGTCTGGCCGTCTCCATATTTTCAACCCCGCGAATTGCGGCAGAAATTATCGATGACACGAAAATCCCCTGAAACGCTAATGCCTTGACACGATATTACTCCTGTGTTAGTTGTCTGAAGTATCGTTTTATGTACCCACTCAGTAAGGGAGGGATTGATGAGCATTAAAGTGCTGGTCGCCGATGACAGTATCACCATTCAAAAAGTAATCGGCATTATTTTTGGGGGAGATGAGTATTCCTTAACTATTGTTGATAATGGCAAGACAGCGGTTGATAAGGCCGCTGAAATCAACCCCGATATATTGCTGATCGATGCTCTGATGCCCGGAATGTCGGGTTACGAAGTAACTGAACAGATTCGAGCAACGCCGACACTTGCAACAAAGCCTATTCTGATACTCACAGGTTCATTTGAACCATTTGACGAGGAAAGAGCCATAAAATGCGGCGCCGACGATTTTATTGCCAAACCGTTTGAGTCGCAGCAGATCATCACTAAGGTTAAAGAGCTTTTGAAACTGGCACATTCAAGAGCAAAACAGAGTCAAGCTGCGCCACCACCGCCGGAACCTGAAATTCTCGCTCCGATATGTGATATCACGCCTCCGATTGCCATTGATCAAACTGAAACTCCTCAACCGGATGCACTGACTGATATCTGGGGAGCATTTACTCCTGACGTTGAACCGCCACCTGTGCCTGCTCCAATTTCACCTGTTGCCGCACCGACTGCAATGTTTGATGATCCGGATATCTTTGCAATTGTTGCAGAAGAGAATGATTCACAACTCCTACAGAGTGAAGTCGACCCGGAAGTTCCTCTTCAACATACCGGATCGCAGTGGGTTCCGATTGAAGAGAACACCTTTGAATTTGAAGATAACAGTGCCCCCCCTCCGGCACAACTTTTCGATTACGCCGTTCCGGTTCAGGACTCTTCATTCGGTGAAATATCTTTTGAGGACGACTTCACCGTTCCGATATCCCCTCCCCTTGTTACGGATACGAAACCGGATGCACCCGCTCTCGTTCCTGATTTCTCCGATTTCTCCGCGCCTCCACGTGCAGTTGAGACGGCGCAACCAAGAGAAGCAGTCGTTGAGGAAACGTCGTCTTCATTAACTGTTCCTCCCCCGCTCTCTTTGACGGAAGAACAGTTAAAAGCGGCGATTATGGAGGCATCACGGGAGGTCATTGAGCGAATCGTCTGGGAAGTCGTTCCCGATCTCGCCGAGGCCCTGATCCGTGAAGCGATCCGCAAGATCAAAGAAGGGGTCTAGTTTCCTTGCAGGCATAGCAACCGTGAGGGGATGGCAACATCCCCTTTTTTTTATGAGGAGATACTAAGATGATCAAAAAAGCCATTGTCAAAGTTGTCGAACGTGAAAACCTGACCGAAGGTGAGATGATTGAAGTCATGAACCAGATTATGTCCGGTGAATGCACTGCGGCCCAAATAGGTTCCTTCATTACCGCTTTGCGTATGAAGGGTGAAACGGTTGACGAGATCACCGGCGCGGCCCGCGTTATGCGTGAACGGGCCACCCCGATCCGGGTCGGCCATAATGTGCTTGGTATCGACCGCGACGACATTAACATCGACCGTGAGACCATACTTGATGTAGTAGGTACCGGCGGCGACGGCACAAACACCTTTAACGTCTCAACCACCGTATCCTTTGTCGTGTCGGCCTGCGGAGTCAAAGTTGCCAAACATGGCAACCGCTCCGTGTCATCAGCCTGCGGCAGCGCCGATGTACTGGAAAAACTGGGTATCAATCTGGACGTGACACCCGAAACGGTCGAGAGCTGTATTAATCAAATCGGCATCGGCTTTCTCTTTGCCCCTGCCCTGCACGGCGCAATGAAATACGCCATCGGTCCGCGCCGTGAGATCGGCATTCGTACTATTTTTAACATCCTCGGCCCCCTGACTAATCCGGCCGGAGCCGATTGCCAGGTTATGGGAGTCTACCGTGCCGACCTGGTAGAAAAGCTGGCCGGAGTACTGCACAAGCTTGGATGCCGCCACGGTTTCGTGGTACATGGATCGGACGGTATGGACGAAATGACCCTCACCGGAGAGACCCTGCTGGCCGAAGTCACCCCGTCCGGGGTTACCTTCGCCACTGTCACACCGGAGCAGCTTGGTCTGTCCCGCTGCCCGATGGAGGCACTCAAGGGGGGCGATGCCGTTGCCAACGCACTGATCGTGAAAGCGGTCCTGACAGGCGAAACGGGGCCACGGAGAGACATCGTCCTCTTAAACGCCGCGTACGCCCTGGTGGCGGCAGGCAAGGCAGCCACTCCGGCTGAGGGGATTGTACTGGCGGCAGAGGCCATTGATTCAGGACGGGCACTGCAACAGGTGGAGAAGCTGGCGGCGCTGACAAACATGAGGTAGGAATACAAAACCATCAGAGCACACAAGGCAACGAAGATGAAAAAGAATCCCCAAACGCAGCTTCTTGATATTGGCAAACTGGTTGTAGAACTCTCGATGGTGGGAGGCAACGATAACAATCTCGATGCTCTATTGGAGCGTGTGCTTGTTGTGCTGGGGAAACTACCCCGGCTCCATCTGCAACACAAGGGTGCAATTTATATGTATAGCCCGCATAACAATGCGGTGAGAGTGGCCCAGTACGGACTGAGTCCGGACTGGTTTCAGGAATCGGAAAGTGATCCGCTGTTCGGTTTCCAGGCCATATTCAGCAATGAATGCGTAACTTCTTCAGTTAATAATCAAAATCTGTTGTTACTCCCACTCAAAAATGGCCCAACTCCTGTTGGGCAGGTAGTCCTTTTTACCAAACATGACTGGTCACCCGTGTCTGCTGAACTTGAATTTTTGACCGATATCTCGCGAGCATTTTCCGGCATAATCACCCGTTTTCTGTTGGATGATATTCTGCGGCTGAGAGAGATAGAGCTTGAGGATGCACGGACCGATGCGATCCGGCGTTTGGGAGCTGCCTCGGAATATCGCGATAATGAGACCGGGATGCACATCATGCGCATGACCTGCATCTCCGTGGTTATCGCCAAAGCATTGGGCCTTTCTGAGGAAGAGAGGGAACTTCTTTCCATTACGGCCCCGATGCATGATGTGGGGAAAATAGGAATAGCCGATGCAATTATGTTGAAGCCGGATCGACTCACTCCTGCTGAATTTGATATAATGAAAACGCATACCGAGATAGGGGGCAGACTATTGCTTGGTTCCGACAAGCTGCTTGAAACAGCTCGTCTGATTGCGATAAACCACCATGAAAACTGGGATGGCAGCGGCTACCCGGATGGTCTGCAAGCCGAACAGATACCGATATTCGCCCGCATTTGTGCTCTGGCTGATGTGTTTGACGCGCTTGTGTCATCGCGTCCGTACAAGGAGGCATGGTCACTGCAGCGAGCCATAGATTGGATCAAGGGGCAAGCGGGACATAAATTCGATCCTGCCGTCGTGAACGCTTTTGAAGCCGCCATGCCTGAAATTATGCGAATCCGGGAGTTATACCGGGATGAAGTAATTGATCCGCATCACCTGCCACACATGCCGGAACTGCCATACAGGGAAGTTCGCTGGATCAGCTGGGATGAGAGCTTAAGCGTTGGTATTTCGACAATTGATGAGCACCACCGCTATTTATTCGACCTCACTAATGACCTGGTCAGTGTTGTGGCAAATCGTTTAGGCGCCCGTGAACTCGGGAGAGTGTTGAAAGCGCTGAGCGAGTACGCTGTTATTCATTTCAGGGCTGAAGAGTTGATGATGGAACATTACCGGTATGATCGGCTCGAATTACAACAGGAACAGCACGAGCTTTTTCTTAAACGGTTGCATGATTTTCGTCAGGAACTCCATGAGAATCCGCTTGTTGCACAGCACGAAATCCTGATATTTTTGAAAAACTGGTTGATTGTTCATATCCGGGATGAAGATTCCAGGCTCTCGGCCCTGATCTGGCAGAATCACAAACAATCGGCCCTCGAAGTCTGACTTTCGAACCCACAGTCAGAAAAGGAGACATCATGAAAGACCGTAAGCAGTTTTACATCGGCGGCAACTGGGTTACCCCGGCCGGTAACGGTTCGATTGCAGTGCATTGTCCCACCGACGGATCTCTGCTCGCCCGCATTCCCGAGGGAAATGACGAGGATGCCGACGCAGCAGTGCGTGCGGCCTACGCCGCCTTTGACAGCTGGGCCGCCACGCCCGTCGTCGAGCGCGCCGGGTATCTGACCAGGATCCAGGCAGGTTTGAGCGCCCGCGCCGAAGAGACCGCCGATACGATAAGCCTCGAAATGGGGATGCCGCTCAAGCTCTCAAAGCTCATTCAGGTGGGGAGCCCGATCGCCATCTTCGGTTTCTATGCCTCGGTACTGGCTGACTTCCCCTTCGAGAAGCGGGTCGGCAATTCACTGGTGCTGTGCGAGCCGGTTGGTGTCGTGGTCGCTATCACACCGTGGAACTATCCGCTGCACCAGATCGCCGCCAAGGTCGCTGCCGCACTGGCTGCCGGCTGCACGGTGGTGCTGAAACCCTCGGAAGTGGCGCCATTCGATGCCTTCATCCTGGCAGAGGTAATCCACGAAGCCGGCCTGCCTGCCGGAGTGTTCAATCTCGTCACCGGCTACGGCCAGGTTGTTGGCGAAGCGCTGGTGTCCCATCCACAAGCCGACATGGTCTCGTTTACCGGCTCAACCCGCACCGGCATCCGTGTCTCGCAGGTTGGCTCAGCCACGGTCAAGCGCGTTGCGCTCGAACTCGGCGGCAAATCAGCGGCCATCATCCTCAACGACGCCGATTTTCCCCGGGCGGTGAAGGGGGTGGTGAACAACTGCTACATCAATTCCGGCCAGACCTGTACCGCCCACACCCGCATGCTCGTGCCCAAAGAACGCTACGAAGAATCCGCGAAGATCGCCACAGAGATTTCCAATGCATATCGCACCGGCGACCCCACGGCGCCGGAAACGACCCTCGGCCCCCTGGCTTCGGGCATGCAGCTGGAGCGGGTACGCAGCTATATCAGGAAAGGGATTGCCGAAGGCGCTGAACTGCTCTGCGGTGGCCTCGAAATTCCCGACAATGTAAACCCTGGTGGGTACTACGTGGCGCCAACCGTGTTCGGCCGCGTTGATCCGAATAGCACCATTGCCCAGGAAGAGATCTTCGGCCCGGTGCTTTCCATCATCACTTATGACAATGAAGATGACGCCGTGCGCATAGCCAACGGTACGCCCTATGGTCTTTCCGGTGGCGTATGGTCAGGTTCGGAAGAGCATGCCCAGAACATTGCACGTCGCATGCGTACCGGCCAGGTTGACATCAACGGCGGTACATTCAACATGCATGCCCCCCTTCGGTGGCTACAAACAGTCCGGCAACGGCCGCGAACTCGGAACCTATGGGCTCCAGGAATTCCTCGAATACAAGGCCATGCAATTCCGCCCTGTTCCCAAACAAACAAATTCCAGGTAAAAATACTTATGACTACCAACACCCCCGACATTCTGAAGAAAATCGTCGCCCACAAAAAGGAAGAGATAGCTGCCGCCAAAGCAGCTGTAGCTGTCGATGAACTGAAGGCACGAATCAGTGACCTCGAAGACGTGCCGCGCGGATTTGAACGGCATCTGCGTGAAGCGGTATCCTCGAACTGGACCGCCATTATTGCCGAAGTCAAAAAAGGCTCACCGAGCAAGGGAGTTATCCGTGCCGATTTTGATCCGCTTCAAATTGCCGAGGTTTACCAGAATAACGGCGCAACCTGCCTGTCGGTGTTGACTGACGAAACGTTTTTTCTGGGACATCTGCGGTACCTGTCGCTGATTCGCGAGACCGTATCACTGCCGCTCCTCCGGAAGGATTTCATTTGTGATCCCTATCAGATGTATGAAGCACGCGCCGCCGGCGCGGACGCGATTCTTCTGATCGCCGCCATTCTCGATCTGAATCAGTTACGTGAGTTTTACGCCATAGCTCAGGAGATTCAGCTGGATGTTCTGCTTGAAGTGCATGATGAAGAAGAGATGGAGAAAGCTCTGAAAACGAACTGCACCCTGATTGGCGTCAATAATCGTAATCTGCGAACGTTTGAAACAGATCTTGCGACCACCGGACGCCTTGCCCGCATGTTGCCTGTGGATCGGTTGCTGGTTGCGGAGAGCGGCATAAACAACCGGTCGGATGTTATCCGATTGCAGGCCGATGGCGCCGGCGCCTTCCTGATCGGTGAATCAATGATGCGGGAAGATGATATTGGAGCAAAACTGCAACAGCTTCTGAACGACTGACAATCAGGAACGAGGAGCACCATGGTGGAAAAACAGGGAATCGGCTTGGCGGTTATCGCCTTTGCACTGTACATTATCGGGGGCATTGGTACTTTTGGCGGCATTGCCCTGATATTATTCATGAAAAACAAGGATCTGTGGGGATGGGGTGAAGGAAGGGCCATCGGCTATCTCTTCTTTTGTGTCGGGCTCTGTCTCTCGATTATCGGTGTTCTCTTAATGAGACTGTTCAGAAACCGCGGACTTGCCTGAGACCGTCAAAATCCTTTTTCCTTTAAAACAGCGATAGACTCAAGCAACTCAAGCGCACGCCTCAGTTGATAATCTTTCTGGGGAGTTATATCCGCGATTGTCCCACTATGTGTCGCTTCATGTGATTTCGGGAGTGTTGCGTCCGGTTTACCGTCGGGAGGCAGACTTTTTTCCAGATCTTTTTCTTTTATCTCTGCACCCTTTTCTTTTGCCGGCAACGGTGTAATGTTGGGTACCTCCACATCAGGAACAATTCCTTTAGCCTGAATTGAACGTCCACTCGGAGTATAATAGCGCGCCGTGGTCAGCTTGAGAGCCGCATTACCCTTCATCGGAAAAATCGATTGAACCGATCCTTTCCCAAAACTCTGCGTTCCCATGATAATGGCCCGTTTATGATCCTGCAGGGCTCCTGCAACTATTTCCGAGGCACTTGCACTGCCGCCGTTAATGAGTACAACTATCGGATAATGGGGTTCCTTGGGTCCTATTGTCGCATTATAGGTATGGTTGGATTCAAAAGTCCGCCCCTTTATACTGACGATTGCACTTTTGTGTATATTATCACCGATGAAACAATTGGCCACTTCAACGCAGGTTTGTACCAAACCGCCCGGATTGTAGCGCATATCCAGAATGAGCCCCTTCAGTGAACCACCGGATTTTTCGTGGAGCCCCTTGAGCGCTTCTTTGAACTCACTCCCGGTACGCTCCTGAAACTGTGAAATTCTGATGTATCCATATCCCGAATCAAGCAGTTTTGATTTCAGACTTTTTACCTGAATGATGTCTCTTATAAGTTTAAAAACAAGCTGTTTTGAACTGTCTGCACGAGCTATTGTCAACGTTACGGCTGTTCCCTTTTCCCCGCGCATCAGCTTTACGGCTGCAGTCGTATTTAAGCCGTGAGTCGACGTTCCGTCGATCTTCACGATATGATCGTTGGCCTGAATACCTGCCCGAAAGGCCGGGGTATCATCTATCGGAGCAATGACCATCAATTTGCCATCTTTTGTACCGAGTTCAATGCCGACACCGCCAAATGACCCTGACAGATTCACCGTCATCTCGTGATACGGCTCAGGAGGCAGGTAGGCGCTGTGCGGGTCAAGCGCAGCAAGCATGCCGTCAACCATTTTTAGTACCAGTTTCTTCGAATCCGGTTTTTCAACATAGGTATTAAGAACAACTGAGTACGCTTCACGCAACAGTCCAAGCGAACGGAAATCCGTTGATCTATTAAGCAGATGTCTGCGCCCCTGAATAATAATAGCCACGCAAACCGCCGCTACCACACCTATCAACAGCACTCCCCTGAAATGGTGTATTCCTGGCTTCATCCACCTATCTCCGTACGTCAATCCCGTAACTCTTGATTTTTCGATGCAGGTTGCTCCGTTCCAGCTCAATCAGCTCAGCGGTACGGGAAATATTCCAGTCATTTTCCTCAAGTTTGTGAATAATGAACTCACGTTCAAAATCCTCCCGTGCATCCCGGAGTGCCGTTCGGGAAAGAGCGCCATCAAGCGGCAGGGAGCCCCCCATGCCTGATAGCGGTTCTCCCGACAAATGCGGAATATCCTCGATCGATATAACACGACCGGGCGCCACAATCAGGATTCTTTCCACCACGTTTATTAATTCACGCATATTACCGGGCCAGGAGTAGCGCCGTAACAGCTCAATCGCATCAGGCATGAATGCCTTTGCTTCCCCCCCTTCCCGACGAAAAAAACGAGCGACAAAATGTTGAACAAGCAGTCCGATATCATCCAGGCGCTCACGTAAAGCCGGAACCCGGAATGATATGGTGCTCAGTTGATAATAGAGATCCGGACTGAAAATTCCGGCGACCATATCCTGTTGAAGAGATCTGGCAGAAGCGGCTATAATGCGAATATCTGCGGTAATCCGGCGAACTCCGCCGACCCGTTCAAAGCTGTGATCCTGAATATACCGAAGAATTTTCACCTGGGTACCAAGCGGCAGTTCACCAATATCATCTAAAAACAGCGTGCCGCCATCAGCCCGGTCAAAACGTCCCTTCTTATGTGACGCCGCTCCGCTGAAAGCACCCTTTTCATGGCCGAACAGTTCGCTTTCTATCAGTTCTTCCGGAATGGAGGAACAGTGGATGGTTATAAAAGGGCGTTCGCGCCGCGGGCTGTTGTAATGAATCGAGTTGGCAATCAATTCCTTTTCCGAGCCGTTTTCACCACTGATCAGTACGGAGGCTGCTGTTGTCGCTACGCGGCGGATTTGCTCCCGTATAGCAACAATCTCGGGAGTCTCTCCGATAAGCTCATAATCCGCCGAAGCAGAACGTTTGAGTTCGGCATTTTCCACTTTTAATTCCTGAAGACGGAGCGCATTGGCAACACTGATGAGTACTTTTTCGAGCGAAAGCGGCTTTTCAATAAAATCAAAAGCACCCAGTTTTGTGGCACGTACGGCCGTCTCAATCGTGCCATGGCCGGAAATCATTATAACCGTTACCTGAGGAAGCTGCGCTTTCAGTTTGCCAAGCGTTTCCAGGCCGTCCATGCCCGGCATCCAGATATCAAGCAAAATCAGGTCGGGAAGTTCCTGGCAGGCACATTCGATACCTTCGGCACCACTTTCCGCATTCAGAACCTGATACCCTTCGTCCTCAAGAATCCCGGACAGCGCGGTTCTGATATCCTTCTCATCATCAATTATCAAGATAGTCTGGTGCATAACACTCCTTCTGGAACACTCATTTAATTAGCCGGCAGGCAATTCAACGACAAAGACAGCCCCGTGCGGAATATTGTCTCTAATCCGCACAAAACCGCCATGATCGGTTACGATACTGCCCACTATCGCCAATCCGAGACCGGTTCCGCTCTTTTTTGTTGAAAAATATGGTTCAAACAGACGTGGCTTGTCCTCCGGTAAAATTCCCGGCCCATCATCGGCAATGCTGATAACCGCCATTTTGAGCACATCATCAAAGGATGTCGTCAGAGTGACAGTGCCGTGCTCCGACATGGCGGCAACAGCGTTTTCAAGAATATTGATCAACACACGCTTGATCTGGTCACGATCTATCATCAACAGTGGCATTCCCGAATCGGTAGTAACGTTGAAGAGAACACCCCGATGCGCTTCCTGGTACAGCGTCAAGGATTCTCGAATCAGAGCGTTAAGATCACTCGGTTCCGGCTGAATAGCGGGCATACGGGCAAAATTGGAAAATTCGTTAACCAGATTTTTCAGATCATCGACAGATTTTATGATCATCTCCGTACACTCGTCAAAGACCTTCTCGTCATCGCTAAAACGCGTAAGGTACCGTTTTCTGAGACGCTGGGCGGAAAGCTGAATCGGAGTGAGCGGGTTCTTTATTTCGTGGGCAATTCTGCGTGCGACCTCACGCCAGGCAGCCATACGCTGGGCTCGCATCATTTGTGTCAAGTCGTCAAGTACCGCAACCATACCGAGTATTTCTCCGTTGCCGGCGCGAAGCAGCGTCAGATGAAGTTGCAGGGCGATACGAGAACCACGAAGATCCAGAAAGACCTGTTTGCTGATTGTTCCCTGTTTTGACTTCAAAAGTTCCCGAATGGCTTCCGAAGCCATTTCGAGGTGTTTTTCACTGATAACCTCGCGATAGTTCTTTCCGATAACTTTCACAGCGCTCAGACCGAGCAGACGCTCGGCAGATGTATTGATTGTACGCACGACACCATCGCTATCGATCGAAATGACTCCGGCCGCTACGTTGCGGAGCACAATCTCCATATACTGCTGACGACGTTCGATTTCCTGGTTACTACGGATCAATTCGTCGTTGGAAACATTCAGTGCATACTGTTTGGTACGTAAATCCTCAGTCATGACATTGAATGACTGAATCAACATGCCGATTTCATCAGCCGAATATGACTCTATCCGAACATCCAGGTTACCATCGGCTACGGCATGTGTTGCATCAACCAGTTCCTGAAGCGGCCGGGTCATACTGTTCGCCAGATAGACTCCCATCCAGTACGCAAAAAAGACAATCACCATGGCAATTAGAAAAAGGGTGATAATATATGCCGTGCGGATCGGATTCTTTAAAATTTTGAGCTGGCGGAATTCATGATACGACGTTGTAATCTCTTTCATCTTGTTGACAAGTGAATACGGCACGTAATAATTGACGACAACAACACCTACAATATCCGACTCGTTCCAGGTAGAGCGGATCGGTACAATCCCCCTGATCAAATCGGCTTTTCCGGCCTGATTGACCCTGGTCAGCTCTTCACCGGCCAAGCCGCGCTTGATGTCTTCTGAAGACGGATTGGTAAATTCCCCTTTCGGTACAGCCGGGTTTGATGCCCGCACCAGCTCCTCATGCTGGGCAGAATACACCTCAACCACCCCGAGATTGTATTCCCGTTGTTTCTGATAAATAAGTTGCTTGAGCTGCGGCAGATTTACTTCGTTAAGCAACTTCCGATCTTTGATAAAGGTACCGATCTGTTTGCCGTAATAGAGTGCGTTTGAAGCGGAGCTTTTGTAGTACGTCTGCGCAACTTCCAGCGACTCGCTTAACGATGTTTCAACCTGGGTGTTAAACCAGTTATGAACGGTATTGTTGATAAAACCGGCTGCAGCGAAAAAGAGCAGCAGAGTTGGAACCAGAGAAAGGGCAACAAAGGAAAGGACGAGCTTCGTACGGAGTCTTTTGGCAAAAGGGTTTGACCGGCTTTCGACAAATAGTTTTACCACATTGCGACTGACCAGATACACCAGCAGGATAACAAGCAAGATGACAATATTGATAACGGCAAAAATGGCAATATTGCTTCCCAGTTTGGCATCGGCGCTGAGTTGGGTCAGGCTGATTTCTGCCTTTGTCAAAAAAACAATTAATATGACCGCCAGAACGATGATTATCGCTTCGCGAACTCTTTTTTTTCGTTCTTCACGAGAAACTCTGCTATTCATTCACCCGAATTTCCTTTCACCTGGCGCGCAAAACCGATAGTAGCATAGATATATTCTCTTTAAAACGCATTGTTGCATTTTTGCATCAATTGCCGATTATATTCTGATATGATACTGTAGAATTCATTTAATAAATCCGGAGTCAGATCATGCGCATTGAGGACTCATCATCATTACGGGAGCTCGATAAAAATACGAAGGGTTCATCACCACTAAAGAAAGTCATGAATTCGTTCTTTGCCGACGAATTGACTCTCAAGGAAGGGGGAACCGCTTCATACCAGGATGATATTGACTCTCTCAGAACTGAAATTGAGCGAGCAGGCAATCTGGTAACCACGGCGCCGACCTTGGCAAACTTCAAACTGTATCGCGATCTGCTCAGCCGTCTCGCAAAAAAGGTAAATTCCGAAGCATACCGGCTGGACAAATGTGGTGGAACACCGCAGAATCCACGCTATTATGAAATTATCACCGTAATCAACCGGGAAGCGGATAACCTTTACAATCTTATTGTCAAAGAGAATCGCGATAACATGGCCATTACCGCAAAAGTCATCGGAATAAAGGGTCTGGTGGTTGATTTGGTTACCTGAGTATCTTTTTATTACCGCACTCCAAAATTACATCAAAGTGAGTCACCATGCCCACGAAAGGAACGAATCATGAGTACTACCGAATTGAATGCGTCCATAAAAAAAGGGCTTGATCTTCTCGATCAGGGTGATGTCAAGCAGGCCATTACCGTTTTTGAAGGATACTGGGAGAGTAACAAAAATCTGCCTGACAGCTGGTTTTATCTCGGAGATGCGCTGGCTGAGGATGGACGTCTGGACGACGCCATTGCCCGCTACCGCGAGGGGCTTAAAATGGCGCCTGAAGATGCCGATGCCCTGACTACGCTGGGAGACATGCTGCTGGAATCGGGCAATCACAAGGAATCGCTCGCCTGTTACAAAAAAGTCCTGGATATTGATCCGAAAGATGCCGATGCCCTCGTGAGTATCGGACTGGTCTACAACAGCCAGGATCGTTGCGAAGATGCGATCCGCGCCTTTCGTCAGGCGCTTGATCTTGACCCGGAAAACGTTTTTGCCCTCAATGCGTTGGGAGATGCGCTGTATGGGCAGGGTGATGTTGATGGCGCAATTGCCGCCTTCACGCAGGGAGTTGAAATAGACCCCGAAGACCCGGCCGCCCATTTTAATCTTGGCGAGTTGTACTACGATCTGGAGGAACTGGAAGAAGCCGAGGAGGAATGTCTGGAGGCAATACGCTGTGATCCTGCCTACAGCATGGCGTACCTGACTCTGGGGGGGATCTGCATGGATCAGGATCGTTCAGCCGATGCCATAGCGTACTTTGAAAATTACCTGAAATATGAAAGGTCAATTCAGGCAGCCGATATGATTGCCGAGGTCAAGGCGGTTATCGAAGGACTCAAAGAAGAGTTGAAAGGATCGTAATGCCACAGCAAAAGCCTGTCTTGATCGACTCTCACGCCCATATATACTATCGCGACTACGCCGATGATTTTGAAGAAATGTTGCAGCGTGCCGGCGACGCCGGGGTTTCCGCAATTGTGGTCGTTGGCACCGACACTGAATCAAGTCGTGAATCGGTTGAACTTGCAGAGAAATACCCGCAGCTGTACGCCGCTGTCGGCGTTCATCCCCATGATGCCGCACGGGTTACCGAAGCCTGTTACGACGTTATCCGAACCCTTGCCGAATCCAGCCGCAAGGTCGTGGCTATCGGAGAGATAGGACTTGATTTTTACCGGGACCGTTCTCCCCGCGACCAGCAGGAACGGGTTTTTCGCTCTTTTCTTCACCTTGCCGCCGATCTGAATAAACCGGTCATCGTGCATGATCGTGATGCGCATCTCCGCGTCATGTCGATTCTGCGGGAGGAGAACGTACGCAAAGGCGTACTTCACTGTTTTTCCGGTGATGCCGCCATGGCGGCGGAGGCGCTCGCGCTCGGCTTTTACATTTCGATACCCGGAACGATCACCTA
The DNA here is from genome assembly GCA_903930585.1 of uncultured Geobacteraceae bacterium. Taxonomy (GTDB): domain Bacteria; phylum Desulfobacterota; class Desulfuromonadia; order Geobacterales; family Pseudopelobacteraceae; genus JACRCG01. The sequence continues at coordinate 21,927 of CAIYZD010000543.1, forward strand.
CCCTGCCAATCAGTCCATGCGGGACGTGGTACAATCAATCAGTATTGATCATATGCTGGTCGAAACCGATTGTCCCTACCTGACCCCCGTTCCCTATCGAGGTAAGCGTAACGAACCGGCATACGTACGACTGGCTGCCGAAAAACTGGCCGGGATCAAAGGGCTGACTCTTGAGGATGTCGGACGCATCACGACCAAGAATGCCGGTGATCTGTTCGGTATCAACCTCTGGGATCAGTCGACAAAGATCGCCTACCGGATCCGCAATTCGTTGTATCTCAACATTACCAACCGTTGCTCAAACCGTTGCACATTCTGCCCCAAGTTTGACGATTTTACGGTCAAGGGGCACAATCTGATGCTGAACAGCGAACCTTCGTTTGAAGAGGTAATGGCGGCAATCGATCACCCTTCAAACATAGATGAGGTGGTTTTTTGCGGCTATGGAGAGCCGCTGCTCCGTATCGACCTGGTCAAGCAGGTGGCTGGAGAGCTGAAACAACGAGGCTATGTTGTTAGAATCAATACGGATGGACAGGGTAACCGTGCAAACGGACGGGATGTCCTGCCGGAACTGTCCGGTCTGGTTGACAGTATCTCGGTCAGCCTGAATGCAGCCGACCCGGCAACCTACAGCAGGCTCTGCAACACCCCCTTCGGAGAAGCAGGATTCACCAGCGTCTGCGAATTCATCCGCGAGGCAACAGCACATATTCCGCAGGTAATTGCCACTGCCGTGACCGTTCCGGGTGTTGATATTGATGCATGCCGGAATCTGGCAATATCACTGAGGGCAGAATTTCGTGTCAGGGAATATACCGAGGTGGGATAGATTTATTGGTTTGCCGGTCTGTTAACAAACGTCACCGT
>CAIYZD010000544.1 GCA_903930585.1 uncultured Geobacteraceae bacterium
CCTTGATCTCATTGGCCACCACCGCGAACCCCTTCCCAGCTTCTCCTGCCCTGGCCGCTTCAATGGTGGCGTTCAAGGCCAGCAGATTGGTCTGTTCAGAAATTTCGTTAATAACCTCGGTGACCTTACTGATCTCCATGGTATCACGACCCAATTGTTCGATTTTTCCCGAGGAGATAGCGGCCCGTTGAGATGCATTATGGGCGATGCTCTGCCCTCTTTCGGTGTTCTCGGATATCCCCTGGGCCGTAGCATTCATCTCTTCAACGGCGGCAGCCATCATGTTGACATTTTCAGTGGCCGCCTCACTGGCCATAGTCACATTGGCCATGTTGACACTCATCTCCTCGGCCGCTGCCGCTACACTGACCGCCTTCTGGAATGAACGGTCTGCCCCGTTCGACATATCACCGGCAATAATGGAGAGCTCGGCTGAGGATGAGGAGAGGTGAATGATGTCATCAGCCAGTTGCTGAAACATGGAGCGGATTTCAACGGCCATGGTATTCAGGGATTGAGTTAATATACCGATTTCATCCTGGCTGTCGCTCGTAAGCGTGGTGGTGAGATCGCCCCCAGCCATGGCCTCGGCAAAATGAACGCCCTTGTTTAAGGCATTGACAATGGCGCGAACGGTAAGAAAGGCAAGCAGCGAACTACAGAAAACCACGATCAAGCCAATAGAGATGGCCACTATCCCCATTTTTTTCGCCACCTGTGTGGTGCTTTCAAGTTGGCTCTCCTTGTGCTCAGAGGCCCGTTTCACGATATTTTTCACCAGGGGTTCAACCTTGCTGGCTGCCTCGCCCATGACTTCCAGGCTTTGCTTGATCTGGCGGTCTGTCTCTACCAGTTTGGTAAAAGTGTTGCTGTACGCCTCAAGGTCTTTGCCTATGACTTCAGCATATTTGGCATCGATAGAGGCATCGAAAAAAGACGCCTGCATAGCTGCAACCATATCTTTGGTGGCATCGGCATATTTATCCAGCCGGGTAAGGATGTAGTTTTTCTCTGTTAGTCGCAAGGTTAACAACTTGGCATGGATGTTTGGCACATAGAGCTGATTGAGGCCGGATTCAACCGCATTCGCCTGATTCTGCATTGCTTCCAGATTCGATTCATCGGGGGTAGCGATATATTTTTGAACGGCTGTTTTATAAACAGCAAGGACGGCAAGCTGCTCTTTGTAAACATCCCCCTGATCTTCGAGGATGCTCAGGGCGGATTCATATTTTTTAAGGGCCCGAAACATCTTTTCTTTATGATCTGACGATTTGGTCCGCACAAATTCTTTTTCAAAACGTCGGGTCTGGAGCAGGGCAATATAGGCATCGCCCAACTGATGCTTTTTCAGATTTTCGGCAACACGCAAGGCAATAGCCTTAAAGTCGCCTTGCAGTCCGGAATTACTGTCCAGGCCATTGAGTTTTTCCGCCGTGACCACATCCTGGAAGGTCTTTTCATAAAGTACTGCCTGCTCAAGGATTGAAGAGGCCAGCGCTGCCGTTTCCTTATTTGTGTCTCCTGCCAGTTTGGCGATGTCGTTGGCATGATCTTTTAAGCGCTTAATTGCTGAATCTAACAGAGGCTGATAGGCGATGTCTTTGGTCATAAGAAAATTTTTTTCATGTCGCCTGGCCAGCAATAAGTCGACGTTCGCCAAGGTAGCATGCTCAGCAATGGCAATATCGGTATTGATGAGTTGTTTGAATGATCCACTGGTGTTGCTGACTGTCCATTGATAAAGGCTGAGCACCAAAATAAATGAAACAAAGGTGACACCAAAGATTATTCCGAATTTTCCTGATAGTTTCAGATGTGACCATTTTAAATTACTCATTTCCTACCCCCGAGCCATTTTTATTGAAAAAACGTACAATGAATTGGTCTTTGTTGTTTTATAGTCTGAATAAACTTATTGCGGTTCCTGCCCTTCTGGTTTCTGGATGATATCAATGGGCAAGCCATACCCCATTCGGACTTTTTTGTCGATATCAGCGAACATCTCCGGATGATCGGCAAGGAATTTTTTGGCATTTTCCCGGCCCTGGCCAATCCGCTCATCCTGATAAGAGTACCA
>CAIYZD010000545.1 GCA_903930585.1 uncultured Geobacteraceae bacterium
AGTGGCTGCAGGCAGGGCAAATCGCATGGTACCGTCGCTACTGATGACCAATTGGCAGTTGTCAGCATTCTTGTAGGTGCCGACCTCAGCCGGAGAAAGGTTGCTTGCCGTCGCGACAGACGCTGCCAAACTGAGTGCGGTACCAACGGTAGTCTGGTTCGGGTTGGGGTTGGTGCAAGTCAGTCCGGGCGCTACCGCTTTGAACACATTTCCATCACTCACTACAACGGTAATATGAGACTTAAAATCAGCGGCGGATACGGTGACATTCATTGCTGCTGTTCCTGTGTTGGTTCCCGAAGTCCAGTCTTGAGAGCTGCCGTAATACGTTTTCCCTGAGACGCTTGCCGTGTAGGTGTACCCCCCACCGACCAAAGTAAATGTTCCATCAGTGGCAACGTCCAGAGTACAGTTGCTGATCAAGCTGGAGCCACCCGTCAAAAGTCCTTGCGGCATAATGTAGTGCCCCACCATCGGCGCAATGGTGGCTGCAGTGGCCACATTGGGGTACGTCGATGTCAGAATAATGCCTTTAGGATTGGATGCAGCCGAAGAGCTATTGGTTCCGCCGCTGGAAACCGCGAAAGTGACGTAAGCAGATGAGGGGGGGAATATGGCTGCGTTGGCGCTTCCCGGATAGACTGCGGTAATATAGTACGAACCCGCAGGCAGCCCTGCGGGCACGGTCACAGTGATGCTGGTGGCGGTTTGTGCAGAAATGCCGGCTTCAACCACCCCTGTGGTTGGCGCGATTTGAGTTACAAGGTTAACTGGCGCGAGTACATCCACCCAAAGCACTTTGCTCACCGTTGAAAGATTCGTCCCTGCAATCGTTATTGTGTCCCCCGGCAAGCCTTTGACGGGGCTGAAACTGACCAGGGCAGGCGCAGTGCTTGAGGCCGTAACAGTAAACGTTCCCACCGTGACCACACCTGTACCGTCCAAATTGGACAGCGTAATCGTGGAATTGCCGGTTGCAAGGCCTGTCGGAACCGAAACAACAATGGACGTGGCGGTTGCCGAAGTGGGTGTGGCAACGGTTGTGCCAAACTTGACTACTGGCGCCGGGGTGAAATTGCCCAGATTGGCGCCGGTGATGGTCACCGCCGTGCCTGTTGTCCCCGTCAAAGGACTAAACCCGGACACCGAAGGACGCGTCACACTGGCCCCGCTTGAAGTACCCTGATAGGCGATAGTCAACGCAGGACCGAGAGCCACCGGTGCGGTGAAGGTGGCTTGCGAGGCATTGGTCAGCAGCGCGGCGTGAGTGACGCTGGCGTTGGTCAGCGCGGTTTTGAGCGCGGAAAGCATATCGTCACCGACGGTACCGGGGGTTGCTGTGAAGGACATGGTTATCGGGTTGTTCGTGCCAAGCGGCGTCAGGGTGCTCAGGGCAGAACGAACTTTGGTGAGCGAAGCATCCACGTTGGCCTGGGTGATGGCGGAAAGAGGAGCGGGGGTGGTACTCAAACCGGAAAACCAGGCGCCCGGTGTGGCTACGCCAGCCAGACTGGCGACAATCAAGTCGGTGAGTGGAGTCACGTTCACCGTACCGGGTGTCGTGGCGATCGAGTGATACGGTGTGGTATTGGCGGTGCCGGCAGGCGTACCGATAGTGCCGCCACTGACCTGAATCGCGCAAGGCAGTGTTTGCCCGGAAAGAGCGACTTGCCAGACACCGGTGCTGTTGGTGGTGGTATCGGCAAGAGCGCTACCTGCCGCACAACTGACCTTGACTGTGGCGTTGACAATGGGTGAACCGACCGCAGCAACGCCACCCAGGGTCAAGGTGTTGGCAACCGGAGCGCTGCTTCCGGTTCCTCCGCAACCAACCAGCAACAATGCGGAGAGAGCGGTGAGGCCAATGCCGAGTTTGGTTGCTTTTCGAAGTATATATATAATTTGCATGATAACTCCCCTCTTAAATAGTTGACAAAAATAGTCAAACACTAGTTAAATCGCCATTTTTATTAATTTATTTGCATGAGTAGCCTCCATAGTACATTATATTCAAAATTGTCCGACAACTTTGGCAGGCGCTTTGAATACATATAAGATATTAGTGATCTTATTTATCTTTTATAATACAGGTTTGGTTTAGTCAACTCTTTTTCAACAGATATTCATTATTCGGAGAACATCATTATGCGGCTGACATGGAGTGTCTGGTCACGGAGGGGAGTCCATCGTTTCTGCTTTTCATCTCTTTATATCTGATAGCGCTCTTGCAGGTCTTTCGGTGCAGGTAATCGGAGATAGAAAGTATCCTGAATTCGTGCTAAATAGTCCGTGTAATTATTCCCTGTTTTTGCAAAATAGTGTACCAGCTCCAAACACTGAAAAAACAGCGTTTAAATACACCTATAAATCAGGCGGTTAAACACAAACACAACGAGGAAACGTCAATCGCATTTTCCGGCGAAATTAGACGCGTCGTAACCCTGCAAGGCGGTATAATGGACAACGAACTGACATCACAACTCAAGCAGGTGCTCACATCCCTGCAACTGCTGCTGCCGAAACCGGTGGCCGGGATCGACTGGGCACTCTGCCACGCTGCCAACTGGCGGCGCCACTCCTTCAGCGGGTATCTGGAACCGGTTGACAGCATCGAACAGATTGCGCTTGGCGATCTACTCGGCATTGAAGAACAGAAACAGACCGTTGAAGAAAATACCCGCCAGTTTCTGGCCGGGTATCCCGCCAACAACACCCTGTTATGGGGGACGCGCGGCACCGGTAAATCTTCACTGATCCGGGCGATGCTCGACCATTATGCCGCGGACGGTTTGCGCATTATCCAGGTTGACAAAAACGACCTGATCCACTTGCCGGATATTGTCGACAACATCAAAAAACTGCCGTACCGCTTCATCATTTTCTCCGACGACGTGTCGTTCGAAGTGGGGGAATCCAGCTACAAAATGCTCAAAAGCGCCCTTGACGGCGCCGTCTATGCGCCGCCCGACAACGTCCTGATCTATGTCACCTCGAACCGCCGCCACCTGCTGCCGGAATTTGAGACCGACAACCGCGGCGCCATGCTGATCAACAACGAAATGCACCACGGCGAAGCAATTGAGGAGAAGATCTCCCTCTCCGGCCGCTTCGGGCTCTGGGTCGGCTTCCACCCGTTCAGTCAGGATCAGTACGTCACCGTCACCCGCCAATGGGTAGAAAAGCTCTTTGCCGGCCAGGGGTCGCCACTCCACTGGAACGATGAAGCCCGGGCGGCGGCAATTCAATGGGGATACGACAAGGGAGATAATAGCGGCCGGATCGCCTACCAGTTTGCCTGCCGATGGGTCGGCATGCAGATGTTGAAACATCAGCAGACGGGCACATGGTGAAGCGCCATCTGCACGTGGCCTGCGCCATCATCGAGCAGGAAGGAAAGGTGCTGACGGCCCAGCGGAGCTCGACCATGTCGCTGCCGCTCAAATGGGAGTTCCCCGGCGGCAAGATTGAAACGGATGAATCGCCAGAAGAGTGCCTGAGCCGTGAGCTGATGGAGGAACTTGGCGTCAACGTCGTTATCGGCACGGCGCTTTCCCCCGCTACCTACAGCTACGCCGATTTCACCGTCACCCTCTACCCGTTCATCTGCCGTCAGGCCGGCGGAGTCATCACCGCATACGAACATCACGCCCTGCAATGGATCGAGCCGCATCGGCTGCCGGAACTGGACTGGGCCGACGCCGATCTGCCGGTTATCTCCGAATATATGACCATGACCAGAGCGAGCTGAGCGCATTATGACAACGTCGAAAACACCCGCCATGAACCGGGTCTATTTCTTTCTGGTACTGACCACCTTTTTCTGGGGAGGGAGCTTTCTCTTCACCAAAATCGGTATCGCCACGATCCCGCCGCAACTGTTCGTACTCTCCCGGTTTATTCTGGCAACATTTATCATGCTGCTGGTCTGTTCAAAACGCCTGCATTTGCTCGACAGAGTTACTCTGTTTCGCGGCATGGCGGTCGGAACTGCACTCGGACTGACCAACCTGAGCTTTGTTTTCGGCGTGCAAGGAACCAGTATTTCACGCGCCGGCGTCCTCAACAACCTCTTCGTCCTTTTCATCCCGGTGATCACCAAGATCATCTGGCGCGACCGGATCGGGCGGGTCAACATGGCCGGTATCGCACTGGCAGTGGCCGGCATCGCATTGCTGGCAACCGGCGGAGGCGGAGGCTTCAATCGCGGCGACATCATCTCGACCTTCTGTGCCTTCATGATCGCCTGCCATATTATCTCGGTTTCCAAGGTGCTGCGGGATAACGACGTACTCCTGATAACGCTCGTTCAATTTGCCACCGTTTCCCTGATCGCCGGAGTCGCCTCGCTGATCCTCCCCCACCCTGCTTTCACGGTCACCGCACCCGCCGTCATGTCGATGGTCTACTGCGCCGTTCTTCCGACGGTACTCTGCTTTACCCTCCAGAATATCTACCAGCGCTACGTCACTCCCACCCGCGCCGGATTGATTTACACCCTTGACCCGGTCTGGAGCCTGATCGCCGGTTTCTTCGTGCTGGGAGAACGGCTGAACGGCCGGGAATGGCTCGGCTGCGGCATCATCTTTCTGGCAGCCCTGCTGCCGCTGCTGTTCCGTTTAAGCCTGGAGAGCCGGCTGATCAGTTCCTATATCAACCGGAAAAATTAACGTGCAGACTACAAATCATTCCCGGAGGAGCCGACACATGACCTTACCACCCGCCACGCTGGAATCGGGAAACCGGATTCCCCTGCTGCAAACCCTCGGAATTCATCTGTGTGAAATAGGGGACCGCCATGCCGTCATGGAGGTAACCGTCAGCGACATACATTGTAATTATTTCGGGGGCGCTCACGGCGGACTTCTGGCAACCCTGGTGGATACGGCATCCTTTTTCCCCAGGCCGCTGCTACCCTCCGGAACGCTCTGCGCCACAACGAACCTGAATGTTACCTATGTCCGTCCGGCACAGCCTGGCGATATACTTACCGCTCGTTCCGAATTGCTCCATTTTGGGCGCAAGACCGCAAGCGTTGGCGTACAGGTTACCAACCAGGCGGGAAAACTGGTTGCCCACGGCACCGCCACATTGATGATTACAGGGTAACCAGGGCATACATACCTTCACCCTGCCCGTTATGAGGAAATATGGAAAAAGCACCGATAATCGAAAAGATCAAAAAACTGCTGGCCCTGGCCAACTCCTGCAATGAACATGAAGCCGCACTGGCAGCCGGCCATGCCCAGCGCCTGTTGGCGGAGCACAATCTGGCCATGGCAGATATCGAGGCATCTCACCGGCCGGACAAGGCCGATACGGTTGAGACCGCCGTGGCAAAGACCCTGCCGAAATGGCTGCGTCACCTGAGCTCCGGAGTCAGCAGTGCCTTTGACTGTCAGGCCATCCACCATCCCGCCACCGGCAAAATGACCTTCATCGGCGTAGGAGCCGATGTCCAGATCGCCGCCTATACCTTTACCTATCTGGAGAGGACCGTCAGAAAACTCTGCGGAGCCTATATGAAGCAGCATGACAGCGGCGCCATTACCAACCGTCACCGCGAGCTGATGCGCCAGTCATACTATCTGGGAGCGGTATCCACCATCACCGCCCGCTTGAGGGAGCAGAAAATTCAGACACCGGTTACCACCGGCGCACTGGTTCCGGTCAAAGAGGGGCTGATCAGACAGGCAATGAGCGAAATCGGCGCCATCAGGACCCTGCACAGCCGCAGAAGCTACGTCAACAGCGAAGCCTACGACAGGGGGCAGACGGACGGCAGCCGGGTCGGCATCCGCCACGGCATTGCCGCCGGTACGGCACGGCAGGCATCATTGAAACCGGGAGGGTTGCATGAGTAAGTACCATACCTATCTACAGGAGGCGGTCAGTGCCGCCCGAATCGCCGGACGCTACCAGAAATACCGTTTCTCTTCCGTTCTGAATGTGGAGATGAAGGGAGACAAGGATCTGGTGACCGAGGTTGACAAGGAATCGGAACGGCTGATCGTGGCGCACCTGCTGTCACGTTTCCCCGATCATGATATCGTCGCCGAGGAGAGCGTCTACCCCCAAAACGGCTCTCCGTTCCGCTGGATTATCGATCCGGTTGACGGCACGACCAACTACGCCCACGGTTTTCCCTGGTTCTGCGCCTCAATCGGGCTGGAACGGGAGGGCGAACTGGTTGCCGGGGTGATTTACAACCCGGTGTATGATGAACTTTTCACCGCCTCCAAAGGGGGCGGCGCCTTTTTGAACGGCGTCCGCCTGTCGGTTTCAGACCGCTCCCCCCTGAAAAACTCGCTGCTCGGCACCGGTTTTCCCTACGATTGCGCAACCGACCCGGCCACCAATTTTGACAATTTCATGGCCTTCCAGAAGAGCGCCCGGGGCATTCGCCGCGCCGGCGCCGCCGCGCTCGATCTCGCGTATGTGGCCGCCGGACGGCTGGACGGGTTCTGGGAGCTGAAGCTGAAGCCGTGGGATGTGGCGGCGGGGGTTCTGCTGGTACGTGAGGCGGGCGGTGTAGTGACGACCTTCGACGGTTCCCCCTACGACATTTTCACCGACCGGGTCGTGGCAAGCAACGGCCTGATTCATGACGAGATGGTTGGGATGCTGGCGGCGGTTGCCGACGGGGCATTCCAACACGGGAAATGACTGGCAAAGCATTTCATTTGATAACCCGGCCAGGGTTGTCAGATATTTTCATTGCCCCAACCAGCCACAAACCTTGACAATAGCGGCCGTGAACGGTATAGTCGCGCGGCATCCATAGGCGCGTTGCATATAGTTTGATTATTACGCGCTCGTAGCTCAGCTGGATAGAGCAACGGCCTTCTAAGCCGTAGGTCACAGGTTCGAATCCTGTCGGGCGTACCAAA
>CAIYZD010000546.1 GCA_903930585.1 uncultured Geobacteraceae bacterium
AACCTGACTACTCTGGCAATATTAGGTGCAGATGTAATTAAGATTGACATGGAAATTATTCGAGGGATTGACCGTGATTCAGTCAAACAGTCAATATTTGGAGCACTGGTTGCAATTGCTCACGAAAACGGGATCAAGGTTCTTGCAGAAGGGGTAGAAACACGGGAAGAGTTGGCGTATGTTAAGCAGCACGGTGCAGAATTGTCTCAAGGTTATCTGTTTGCCAAACCATCAGCAGAACCTGTCCGTCAGGTGGAATACTACGGCTAATGGGTGCTTTTATTGTGTATCAGAACATATCAAATAGGATAACGGATGGTACCGGAGAATACAGATGAAGAGCCATCCGCCCATTACAATAAAGACTGGTAGATACTACCTGACGGATCGGATTCGGGACGTGGTCAATTTCTGGACGACCTCCCAGTCAGAGGGATTGCGACCACCTCCAGTTCAGAAGCCGGTGTCACCTGACAGTAGAATAATTACATTACCCAATCGGGAAACGTGGACTGTCCCGCCATGCGATCTACAGACCGCCATAGCCAACCGTGAGAGTCATCGCCAATTTACCGCCGAACCGCTTTCTCTGGACGAACTGGCTTTCCTCCTCTGGGCAACGCAAGGTGTCAGGCAGGAGCTTCATGAAGCGGCGGTCCTGCGTACGGTTCCTTCTGCAGGATGCCGCCATCCATTTGAAACGTATCTCGCCATACTAAGGGTTGATAGCCTGGAAAACGGCATATACCGTTATCTGCCGCTTGATCACTCCCTGGTTTTTGTGAAAGCGGTCGATAAATTATCCGGACACCTCACAGCTGCAACCCGAGGTCAAAGTTTTACCGGCCAGGCTGCTGTTACCTTCTTGTGGTCGGCTATACCGGATCGCACGGAATGGCGTTATGCAGAAGCATCCTATAAGGTTATTGCTCTGGATGCTGGTCATGTCTGTCAGAATCTTTACCTTGCCTGTGAGGCTATCGGTGCCGGTACATGCGCTATTGCAGCATACGAGCAAACTCTGGTTGATCTGTTACTGGGTGTAGATGGTGACGAAGAGTTTTGTGTTTATATTGCCCCTGTGGGGAAAGTGACTAAAAAATTATGATTGAATTGAAAAACGTCACCAAAAGGTATGATTCATTTACCGCTGTAGATGATGTCTCCTTCTCTGTCAAAGCAGGTGAGTACTTTGCTCTGCTCGGGCCCAATGGTGCCGGGAAGACGACAATCGTTAAGATGCTGCTCGACTTTACACGACCGACAACGGGAAGCTTATCTTTAAACAGCATCCCAAGTGCCCTGCCGGAATGCCGTAAATCAATCGGGTACCTTGCTGAAAACCACCATATTCCGCCATATCTTACCGGGTGGCAATACCTTCTGCGTTGCGCAGAATTGTCAGCCATGGACCGGTCGGATGCTAAGGATCACTGCAGGCGCATAGTCGAACTGATCGGAATGCCAGGGAGGGAAGAGTCAAAAGTCGGCACATATTCCAAGGGCATGGTTCAGCGATTCGGATTAGGCGCGGCACTCATGGGCGATCCGAAACTGTTGATTCTGGATGAACCCACCTCTGGTTTAGATCCACTTGGTATCAGGGAGATACGCCAGATCTTAGAGTCGCTAAAAGGTCAAGGGGTGACGGTCTTTCTGAATTCACACATGCTGTCGGAAGTTGAAAAAATATGTGACTCCGCAGCTATCATCAACCGTGGCAAGCTTTTAGTAAAAGACACCATTTCCGCCATTGTCACAGATGGTGAGACACTGGAAGATCTGTTCGTAAGATTGGTGAAAGGGTAATATGGAAACCTCGAAAGCGCTTTATCCTATTGCAAGGATTACCAAATATACAGTTGTTGATGAAGTGAGGCAGAGAAGTTTCGTCATCATGTTTGCGATCTGTGCAATCTGCGTATTTCTTATTCGTGGTTGTTATCAGGGGAATTACATGGTGAACGGACATGCCCTTGATGCCGGAACTATTGTCAGAGCTGTTTCGAAAGTGACCTTCCACATTATTGGCGCCGGCGTGATGGTCATCGCAGCGTTACTTTCGATGCGAATATTCAGACGTGACCGTAATGAAGGGATGCAATCCTGTATTTTATCAAAACCGATAGCCCGGTGGCAGTATGTAATGGGAAAGATCATCGGATTATGGCTCTTATCGGTAACATTCATGTTCATCTTGCATGGCTTCGTATTTTTAATCACCTCCATCAACTTAAATGTTTTCATGCCGGAATATCTCATCGCCTCTCTGCTCTGTTCTATCAACCTGCTCTTTGTGATAATTGCGATGCTTCTCCTCTCTTTGCTCATGTCCGACATTGTCGCATTTCTTTGTCTGCTGGGAGTCGGTGTCGCGGGTTTTGTGGCTGACGGAGTGGCTGCTGTCAGCCAGAGTCAGATAGCGCAGGCGATTGTACAGCAGTCGGGTGGTCATCAACCGTCCGACATGGCTTGGTGGAAAGTGGTTTATTTTTTATGGCCGAAACTATCAGGAGTTCAACAGTTGTCATCTTCATTGTTTGAGGGCGAATCGCTCCACGGTGTCGGCTCTCTATACCCACTCATCAATATCCTTCTTTACTGCCTTATTCTCGGCACAGTGCTTTTTAAACGTTTTCGAGATGAAGATGTGGTCTAGATTTATGGGGCGACTCTGCCTGTTCATCTCCTGCGGTTATCGGAGTAATGAGACAACCGATGCAACTTGATCTGTTTGAAGATAATCGTCCGGCAATATTGCTGAATATTGCCGATGAATTTATCCGGTCGCGGGATTTATCTCAGGCTGTTTCCGTCTTTGAGCAACTGCTTGACGAATACCCCAACGACAGATACTGCGCCCCCCTGTTGAAGGAGGTCTCAGAATGGCAGGACACTCTGACGGTGATAAATACGTCAGATCCGGAATGTTTCAGGGACATCTGGTTGCGTTTCGGCTCCATAACTCATTCACCGCTGAGATCCATGGTACTCAGTCTCCTGATCGACTGGATAGGGGGCCTGCCACATCCGGAGCGAATCTACTTTCCACCAGATTATCACTTCGGACATGTTTTATTGGCCGCCGGCCGTTATGATGAAACGGCCGACTGCTTTTTTGCGGCGCTGTCTGATGCAAATATCCCTCGTGGGAAGTTCATGGCCTGGCATGCTGACGCCCTGACTTTGGCCAACAAAGAAGCTGATGCACCGGAAAGTTATCTGAATGCTTTTTTGGATGATCCTTCCACCGTAGACGTGCAGTTCATAAAAAATAGTGCCATTCGCAATCTTTATAATTCGCTCTGTCTGGAAGCGGTTGAAGAGCTAGAGGAATATGGTGAATTAGCCTGGATGCCGGTCTGGGGCTGGTTTGAAGCTCTGTTTGCGTTACCGGCGCCTCAGGCTATCACAGGAACCGGTTCCTTTGACTCGTTTGACTTTGACAGGTTGATTGCGGAGAATGAACGTCCAGTGCCACGAATCTGGTTTGATATGTTGACCTATGCCGAAAGGTTGCGGGTAACAGCACGGGATAGCCGGGAACTGGCAGCGGTACGGCGCTTGATGAAAAAGACCGGCAGTTTTATGTTTGAGACGTATCTTAATAAAATCAGAGGAACAAGATGAAATCATGCCACATGATAGAGCTGTGAATGGCCCAGTCATCAACTCCGGATATGCTCCCTCCGCTTCTTGAAAGGTTCCATCGTTACATCCCCGGCGACATCCATTCTGTAGCCGCCAAGGTCCATTTGCTGGCCGGATTTGAGGCGTGTAAAGGGAATACAGTTGCAGATGCTGTCTGGAACGAGGACAAGACGGCGCTTGTCGTCGGCTTCACCGATGGCAGTCAGACCACTTTGCTGATACAAGGGTACCGTCTACTGACCAAGTGCAGCTGCCGGCAGTGGCAGCCTGCCCGAAACTGCCCGCATGTGGTGATCGCCTGGGCACTCCTGAAAAGGACCGTTTCACCAGGGACGCTATCACACATACATTTCAACAGCCAGATGTTGCTGGATATAAAGCGGTATATCGATCGCGATGCTCCGGCGGTAAGCCTGACTGTGGTCGAACAGCCGGAAACCCACGGGACTCGCCTCGGGACATGTATCCCCAATGAGGTATGCAGTGTGACTCTACCAGGAACCGCCGCGCCGAAAACGTCACCGCGATTTCGCATGCTGATCGGCACGTCTCATGATACCTCCGAAGTGAACGGTTGCATTATGCGCGATAGCGAAGTTATTTCCGGCTGGGCCACCATTGGGATACCGACCGACCTGGCTCGCTTCATGGCGTCAGTCGGTATGTACGAATCGACTCCTCGTTACTATGAGACGTTTTACAAACTCACTGGTGGAAAATATCCCGTTGTCTTTTGCGATTCCAAAACAGTTGAAACGCCTCTTGTCTATCGCGCTGACGAACCCCGCAGGATACGCATCTCATTTGATATTCGCCGGGATGACGTTATCGCTTCATGTTTTCTGGAGGGTGTCGGGCCTTTTCCGCCCGGCGCAATTATGCACGAAGGTTTGCTGTTTGTGCCGAAAAGCGGGAGTATCTATCCTCTGGCAAACCGCAAGTTCTGGAAACAATGGCAACTTCTGCTTGGTACATTATCAAACATTGATGATAAGCAGACTGTTACGGTACCACTCGCGCATTTTAATTCTGTCGGTATCCGGCTCAGCGCGGAACTGTTTGACAGCGCCGAAGGCAACTGCATCTTTCTCTATAATGGAAAGCCGGTTGCGCTGCCGGACCATGGTACGCCATCCTATCTGTTGAACGTCCCTTCAGGGCGAGAACAAACAGTTGGCTCGTATGAGTTGAAGGCAACCCTGGAAACACTCGGATTGCTCAACGGTCAGACCTTCTGCTGTTCCACTATGCTGCTGCGACTCTTGAACCCGGCGCTGCGCGCAAGCGTTCTTTCATCCACGATGAGATCCCAGAAGAGGTTACGAACCCTGTTGGACACCTTCTTTACTCTCCTGGATGAAGTCGATTCTGCGGCCAGGGATGCGGTCGTCCGATCGATAAAGATCTCACCCGATCTATCAAGTCAGGGAATTTCTGCTGAATTTTTATCGCTTCTTGAACAATTGACTTTCGATATGAGTCGCAGGGACGTGCTGCTCCTTGCGTCACCTGATGGATGGCTTTGTGCTGAAGAAGAGATCAGCAGTCAGGTACGCATGTTCAGGATACTGTACGAAGTGTGCGGTCTTGATGCATTTTGTACTACTGAAGATGGCTTTGCCATCTGGGCTCACAGGTTAGACAAGATAGTGCCACATTTGATTTCCCGCCTCCAGTCGGAAGGTTTTTCTCTGCGAATCGCCAGTGAACCTCTTGCCGTTGCCACATGGGAGTTCTCGTTAGACGCCACTGTCAGCAACCTGGACTGGTTTGAACTCAGACCCGAGATCCGCTGCAACGGGATCTTGCTGAGTGAGGATGAAGTGCGGGCGCTGATCACCGGAAACGGAATGCTGCGCCGTAATGGCTGTCTGATGATGATGGACGAGGTCAGCTCACAGGCCTTTGCACTGTTATCCGATTGTATGCCTTCAAAAAGGATGAAAGACGGCGGCGGAGATGGCATAGTTTACGCTCCCCGTCTACAGATTCTGGACTGGTTGCAGTTGCGGAGCCAAGGGGTGACGGTTAAGCTGTCGCCGGAAGATGCTTCAGTGCTTGAGAGTCTGCTGAATTTTGCGGCAATACCGCTGCGAGCATTACCAACCGCATTAAAAGCCGAACTACGCCATTATCAAATCGACTCGTGGCACTGGCTCGCCTATCTCTACGACCATCGCTTCGGAGCTTGTCTGGCAGACGATATGGGGCTGGGAAAGACAGTACAGGGAATCACGCTGCTTGCGGGAATCATTTCCGGAGAACTCCGCTCCTCTGCGCCCACAGGGACACCTCATCTGGTGGTCGCGCCACCTTCGCTGCTCTTCAACTGGGAAGCTGAGATAAGCCGTTTTTTGCCTGCGGCAAAGGTCCACGTATACTCCGGCAGTGGTCGTTCCGCCGATGCCCTGAGTGATTACGATATCGTCATTACGAGCTACGGTCTTGTGCAACGCGACATTGAACAGCTTGAAAAGCTCCGCTTTGATGTGATTATCTTTGACGAGGCTCAGGTGGTCAAAAATCTCCAGGCCGTAACCAGTAACGCTGTACGCAGGTTGGCGGGGAGCTTTACCCTGGCCCTGACCGGCACACCGGTAGAGAACCACGTGAGGGAATATTATGCCATTATGGACCTCTGCCTGCCAGGTCTATTGGGCAGCCGCGACGATTTTGCCAGACAGTCCGGCCAGGGGGAGGCAGGAACCGCCCGGCTGATTCGTCGCACTCGCCCCTTTATACTGCGTCGAAGTAAACAGATGATCGCCGCCGAGTTACCGCCAAAAATTGAAACGAACATCCGGTTGGAGCTGTCCGAGAAACAGAAAGCTCTGTATCAGCGTACGGTGGAAGAAGTACGCGGTCAGGTAAAAGTTGCCTACGCCAGTCATGCCTCGGGTCAAGCCAGCATCATTGCCCTGACCGCCATCCTCAGGTTGCGGCAGATTTGCCTGGCTCCGGCGCTGATTACATCTGATTCAGGAGATGAATCGCCCAAACTGGATTTTCTGACTGAACAGCTGCTGGAGTTGCGCGACGAAGGACACAGTTCTCTGGTTTTTTCCCAGTTCACCGGCTATCTGGATATCATTGAACAGTGCTTGAAACGGCATGACCTTTGTTGTCTCCGCCTGGATGGCTCTACCCCGGTTACCAGGCGAAAAAAACTGGTGCAACAGTTTCAGGATTCCGCAGAGCCGTCAGTATTCCTGATCAGCCTTAAAGCGGGCGGCAAGGGGTTAAACCTTACCAGAGCTACCTACGTCTATCACATGGACCCATGGTGGAATCCGGCGGTTGAAAACCAGGCTTCGGATCGTGCGCACCGTATTGGTCAGACCGAACAGGTTACAATCACCCGGTTGATCATGCGGCATACCATTGAAGAGAAGATGATGATACTCAAAAGCAGGAAGCTGCAGCTATATGACGCGATCCTTGAGAATAGCACGAGCGCAGGTGGCTCCGGTCTAACGCGGGATGATCTGGAATTTTTGCTGGGGTGATATCTTAATCAGATCGTTTATAACGTAGCCTGAAATAAAAAATAAAGGCCACTTTTGTAAGTGACCTTTATTCCCCATATGGCAGAACTCTTTGGAGGAAAACCCCGCCAGATGGTACTACCGCGATTACGTTATTCTCCCTGTTCTGGTGGAGAGTTATGCTTTGGTCGATGATTCTGCTCCAGTGATTTGAGAGTTACCAATTGCTCAGGTGTTAAAATAGCACGAAACTGTACACCCATCTTTGCCCTGTTTACATGTAAGTCCGCTTCAATACTGGCAATTTTTAAAGTTTCTGCACGAATAGCAGCTTCGTCAATTGTATCTGCATGGATCAATGCCTGCAGATTTTTCCGCTCTCTGTTCAGGCTTGCAAAGATGGATTTTACATCTGTTCTATCAGTCTTGAAAATTGCTTTGGCCTGTGCTTTTTGGGCATCTGTCAGGCCAAGTTTTTTGAACATGAAGGGGGGGTGATGGTTTGCGCCACCATCGCCAGGTCCACCACCAAGTCCACCGCCACATCCGCCTTCCCCTTCGTGTGCTTGTGCGATACTTGCGAATGCTGTCATCGCTGCAACGCATAAAATAACTACTGCTCTCCCACTGTTCTTCCGATTGTTTAGCATAATCTGACCTCCTCTGTTTGTACTGCTGTTTTTGGATGGACTGAAGCGTTGATGTATTTTTACACTTCAGTTCGTGAACGATGACCATAAGTTACATAATAATTGTGGAGTAAGTATGAAACAAATGAGGAATAAATAAGGATTTTATTCGAAAAACGTAAAAAATGCTACGTTCCACCTCCATTATAGAGTTGCCGAACATGTCTGCCCCAAACTCTTTATGTTTCGGTTCAAGAAGGTTCTGTCCAACCAAAGAGAGTTCCAGACTCGGGACAGGTTTCCAGGTGTCCGTATCTCATTTCGGTTGTGCCACGCTCTGATGTTCCGCCGGAAGCGGTTATCAAGCCACCTTGTGTACCCTCTGCCCGAGAAGTGGTGCTTTTGAAATTACTATTCTACTATTGATTTCAATCTATCTAATGTCGCTCTTATTTTCATTTCAAGAAATCCACTATTTGAGCCACCCTTAATTATTTCAAGTTCAGCCTTGTTAAGTAATGTGTTTACTACATGGCTCTTAGAAGTGATTTCAAGCCGATAATCAACACAGGAAGCCTCCAGGCCACCTGTAAATTGTGCTTTAGATATATTGAGTCCAATCCGTTTGGCAATATTTAAAACGTAATCTTTGATCACAGGATTCAGCTCATTTAATATGAAACTTTGATTATCCAGGGATTGTGCGTCAATTACCGCTCTGCGAATTTTGTAAACTAAATTTTCACAAAGATCACCATTGTAAATATCTGCCAGCTCTTCAGGATGAACTCCAACAGAAACGCTCGTCCCACCAATATCAACCCTCATGGTGTGGCAATCCGTATTATCCTCATACACTAGCGTTGCTTGTGCTAATCTTAATCCGGACTTTTTATCAAAATCATAGAAATACGTTTTCATAACAATCCTCCTGAATTTATGCTGATTTGCGTATACAGGAAAATAATTTAATGAGCAACGATTATGATATGGTCAGTGACTCT
>CAIYZD010000547.1 GCA_903930585.1 uncultured Geobacteraceae bacterium
CTTTGCGAGCTTTGCGTCTTTGCGGTAAATGAATTGTTTTTTGAAGTCAGGCATATGGAACGTTTATTTATTGCTGTTTGCCTTATCCGTTACATCCGATTTTTCCGTGTTTCATTAAGATTTTGTTTGGTTCCGGCTCGTCCGGGTTAGGTAAAGGAGTCGAAATGCATCTATTTTCCATTCTCGCAGTATTGGGGCTGTTTGTCCTGGCGGTTTGTCCAAATTCTTTTGCTCAACAGGTGGAGATCTCCTCGTCGTTGAATCCGGTGGGCTCCGGCGCCCGCGCTATTGGTATGGGTGGTGCCTTTATAGGCATTTCCGATGACGCCACGGCAGCTTCATGGAACCCGGCAGGCCTGGTGCATCTGGAAAAACCGGAATTTTCAATGGCCTACGATTATTTCAGCCGGGAACAATCATATTCCGCGTCCAGCCATCCGGAACTGAACGACAGTCATGGCACGGATGCGAGCGGTATCAATTATGCCAGCGCTGTTTACCCGTTTACGCTCTTCAACAAGAATATGGTCGTATCCCTCAACTACCAGCGTCTTTTTGACATGAACAAAAACGCCGATTTCAAGTTCAATTTTGATCTTGGAGGTGGCGATTCGCTCAACAACAGTATCAAATTCACTCAGAAGGGATACCTCTCTACCATTACCCCCGCCTTTGCAATCCAGATAATCCCCGAACTGTATGTGGGGATTGCCGTCAACATATGGGACGATTTCCTGGGAACCAGCAGTTGGGAGAAAACCTATACCTCGTCCGGGACAGGCTCACTGGGAGGAATGGCTTTCTCCAGCTCCATTGTTGCCCGGGATAAATTTGTGCTCTCCGGTGTCAACACGACGGTTGGTTTTCTCGCTAATCTTGACAAGTTCAGTATCGGTGGAGTGTTAAAATCGCCTTTTACCGCCAGTGTGAAACATACCGGAACCTTTAGAGAAGAAAGTGATTTTACCCCGAGCCCGGCCACTGATGTGATCAATGAAAATATACAGTTGAAGATGCCGCTTTCCTGGGGGCTTGGCCTGGCGTACCGCTATAATGATCACTGGACGGTTGATCTCGATATCTATCAGACCCTGTGGTCGGAATATGTCCTGTGTGACGCAGCCGGGAAGGAGTTCAACCCGATAACGACCAAACCGATTTCAGAAGGAAAACTCCCGGATACAACCCAGATTCGACTGGGAACGGAATATCTCTATATTAACGGCAATAGCGTCATACCTCTTCGTGCCGGCGTCTTCTATGATCCCGAGCCCGGTGCCCGCGGAGTTGATGATTTTTTCGGTTTTTCAGTCGGTTCCGGTTATACGTACCAAAACTACTCATTTGATATCGCTTACCAGTTCCGAAAAGGGAGCAACGTCACCGGCGACATTCCTCGTGATGGGGTAAGTGCCACGATTGCCCAGCACACCGTCCTTACGTCACTGATCTACCGGTTTTGACATGGGGAGACTTTTACCGTTCATTGGGGATTACATGAGACGTTGGATATTTAATCCTGTCGCTTTGGTTCTGGCACTGGCGCTTATTGTTGTGGTACCCGCCGGAGCCTCCGGGAATGGTGAATTCAGGGGAAAGTGGTGGAATTATTACGAGCGCGGCATGGAAAACTCCGGCAACGGGGAGTGGGAAAAGGCATTCAGTGACCTGAAAAAAGCCGGTAGTATGCGGGAAAAGGACCAACGCATGGCCCGTACCTACGGTATGCATTTTATCGACTATTTTCCCCATAGAGAGCTGGGTATAGTCTATTTTGGCATGGGGAAGATCGAGGAGGCCGCGGCCGAACTGGAAGCATCAATTCATCAGGAGGAATCAGCCAAGGCGGTCCATTATCTCAACAAAGCGCGCAGGGAACTGCTCTTGCGCCAGAGGACAGCGATAGACGCCCCATCGATAGTCATCACGCATCCGACGCAGGATAAGGCGGTAAAAGATTCACTCATCAGGGTAAGGGGAACCGTATCAGGCAAGGGCCTCATCTCCAGGATTACGGTCAATTCCACAAATATCGGCATTGATCTGGCGGGAAAAGAGTTCGCATTCGACCGCGAGATCACCGTTGATGATACGGATGGCCGGATACTGGTAACTGCGGAGGATTTACTCGGCAATGTAACCACCAAAAGCGTGGCGGTGCGTGTCGATACGGAAGGTCCGCTGATAGCAATCTATGATCTTATCGCCGGCGAAGCCGGTGGGAAGAAATCTGTCAGGATCACGGGAGAGATCACCGAC
>CAIYZD010000548.1 GCA_903930585.1 uncultured Geobacteraceae bacterium
ATAAATTTCGTCCTGGCACGGCCAGGCTCTGCACCTGGAGCCATGGCAAAGCCGGTCATCGGAGTACGTCTCCGAGGCCGGCTTTTTTTATTTTAAAGGAGAGTATATGGATCATTTTGCTGCGGTTGAATGGGTCAAAAACAATGAGGCGGTCATCAAGGGGAACATTGTCAAGTATCGCAATTTTTCCCCATACGAAGAGTGCGACTACATGCAGGAGGCTTTCGAGGCAGCAATAATTGCCACCCAGCGCGTCAAAACAAAGGATATCTCCTTTGAAGCGGCTTTCTGGAAAATATTTCGCAGGCAGATAAGCCTGTTCACTCCGAATCCTAACGACCGCTCGAATGGTTCGAATTCGATACCTTCTCATCTCTGTTCGGTTGATCTTGATTCTATCTCCATGAAGCGACGAACACGGAAAAAGAGAAAAGCACCCAACGTGGAATCGATCTATAACGCGGTCTCTCATCTTCTCACGGAGAAGGAACAGCAAATCCTCTACCTGGCCTTGGGTATTGCGGATGAAGGCAAGCTGTCAAATTACGAAATTGCCGAGCGTTTTGGATGTTCAGTCGCAAACATTCGTGACATTCTCGGCAGGGCAAACAGAAGACTCAAAGGACTTGTCATGAAGGGGACCATCGACCCCAGCCGGCTTCGATAACACGTTTGCCATCTATGGCGCCATGAATGGTTCCATTTTGGTATCCGGGATTTAAGTAGCCACTATTGGGTACGGTTTCAAATCCATAATCGTCGCCATAATCGGTATGTTGTTGCCTGATCTCCAAAAACGGCACCATATTGTTGCCCATCCACCTTCCCCCCTTCGTGATTCTTTATGCAGGGGGATTGAATCTCCCATTTTCTGCACCAAAAAGGAGATTTTCATGGATGTGCTGGTTTGTGATCTCGGTTTTTCATCGGCGAAGTGGATTTACGGCGAACGACAGGGAAGGATAGTTTCCGCCTTCAGCTTCAACGGGGAAAATTTGCTTATCGGGGAAGAAGCGCTGTTGTCATCCGGTTCTTCCTACCTGAAAACAATGGAAGAACTGGTCAGGTACTACCCGGTTTTCGTCGAACATTGCCAAAAGGTAGCGGTGACCGCAGGAGACTTACTCCTTGCCGTTGGACTGCCATATTCATTTTGGCAAGAACAGCACAGACCTGGTGGGGCGGTACCCTCGCTGGCAAAGTCGTTGACCGGTGGCGCGGTCAAGGAAGTTGCCATATTCCCACAAGGCCTCGGCGGACTCAGGGACTACCTTGACTCGTTGCCTGAACGTCCAACGGGAAACGTGCTCGGCATCGATATCGGATTCAACACTATCATCTTCACGTTGTTCTCTCCCCAAAAGAAACAGATCATCTACGGCAAGACCCTTAACAAACGCGGGGTCTATCAGATGGCAACGAGTTTTCTGCTGCCACGCATCAAAAGCCTTGCTCCATCAGGCACCTTCACTCCTGTCGAAATTGCCTTCCTAATTGAGAAGGGATTTCTTCAGTATGGTTTTGAGCGGCATGATGTCACCAAAGAGATCCATGAAGCCGGTGTTGCTTATATCGAGCATATCATAAGAGATGTTCAGGGGGAACTGCAGGCACACGTTGGGATGCATGCTGATTTTGATCGAGTGCTGCTGTTCGGCGGTGGCGC
>CAIYZD010000549.1 GCA_903930585.1 uncultured Geobacteraceae bacterium
GGCATAGCCTTTTATAGTCACACCGGCAGAGCCGGTGGTTTACTGAACAGCAGAATTAATGAAGCAGAATGGCTTTCTACGATTTGAGACCAATCTTGTATGTAAAGATGGATCAAACAAAATTATATCGGTAAATGCCAATTACACGGACAGACATGGTGGATCATTTTTCTCTTTTGTCAGAGATATTACTCAACAAAAACAGACTGAAGAGTCATTAAAAATAAGTGAAGAAAAATTCCGTAACATATTTTTAAAGTCAATTGATGCCATGTTTATTTCTTCATCTGATGGCGTAATAGATGATGCGAACCCTGCAGCATGTGAAATGTTTCGTATGACTTTAGAGGAGCTTCGTAGTGCCGGGCGTGCTGGTATAGTGGACACAAGTGACCCTAATATTGAAAAAAAAGTGGCTGAAAGAAATCATGCAGGGCGGATATTTATTGAAGCAACTTGCATCCGCAAAAATGGCGAACGTTTTCCTGCTGAGATCAGTTCCGTTGTAACGGCCTTAAACCCGATCCAATCATTTGTTACTATCCGAGACATTACAGCCCGCAAACAAGTAGAATATGAACTCAAAGAGAGCGAGAACCGTTTTAGGCTTTTCATGGATAACAGCCCCACTATTGCATGGATAAAGGATGAGCAGGGGCGGTATGTGTATTTTAGTAATACCTACGAAAAAAGACTTGGTTTACATATTTCTGAATGTTTTGGTAAAACTGACTATGACCTTTGGCCACCTGAGACTGCAGATGAATTTCGTAGAAATGATTTAGAAGTACTGGAGAAAAACGAACCGATTGTTATCAATGAAATAACAACAAATCACGATGGAAGCACTTGTTATTGGTTGATTAACAAGTTCCCATTCATCGACAATTCCGGTTCATATTTTGTAGCTGGAATTGGTTTGGACATCACCGATCGCCAACAGGCGGAGGAGCAAAAACAGGTATTTGAGCAACAACTCCTTCAGTCTCAAAAGCTTGAAAGCCTTGGAGTACTGGCTGGTGGTATTGCCCACGACTTTAATAATCTTTTGGCTATCATTTTTGGTCGCTGTTCACTGGCCTATAGAAAACCTACAACAGCCATTGAGAACATACCCTCAATAGAAAATGCCGCCCAGCGTGCCGCTGATCTTTGCAAGCGTATGCTCGCCTATGCTGGAAAAAGCCACTCTTCAAAGTCCATTATAAGCTTACACGATTTGGTGGATCAAATTATTCAGATGGTTTGTTCCTCTATTAATCAGAATATTAAAATTATCAGTGATCTTGCTTCTGATATGCCGCATATATCGGTTGATTCCAGCCAGATTCAACAAGTTACGATGAACCTGATTATCAATGCTTCAGAGGCTATTGGTGAATCTCAGGGTGAAGTGAGGGTATCACTCACAAAAAGAAATATCAAAACGGATACACCTGAAAAAGATTATCACGGTTGCATAATTCCCAGTGGTTTATATGCTTGCCTGGAAGTTTCCGATGATGGCTGTGGCATGGATAACGAAACTCAGAGACGTATTTTTGAACCATTTTATACTACTAAATTCACGGGCCGCGGATTGGGAATGTCGGCGGTACTGGGTATTATAAAATCCCACTGCGGAGCATTGCAACTATCCAGTACTATTGGTCATGGCTCAACATTCAAGGTATACATACCAATTAAAGTTGGCGAATACCTAGGAGTGCAATCAACGTATCAGCCTACTTCATTAAAATCATGGGCAGGAAGAGGCACTGTTCTATTGGTTGAGGATGAGGACGAAGTCATCTTTGTTGCGGAAGCTATGCTTGAAGAATTAGGTTTTAAAGTAATTAAAGCACTTAACGGCATGGAAGCACTGGATCAGTTTCAGCAGAATGTTTCAGATATCACCTTGGTTGTGACTGATATCGGTATGCCGGTGATGGATGGTTATGCGCTTATCGGTGAATTGAAGAAACTTTGTGCCACTCTGCCGATCATCATTACTAGTGGATTTGGAGCCAAAGACATAACCACTCGGATATCCCCCGAACATATTGCCGGTATGGTCAGTAAGCCGTACAATATTGATCAGCTTCGGGAGGTACTGAAGAAAGTTGTTGATGGAATTTCGACTCAAGAATGAGTATCCAATATCGTCCTCCCAAACTCATCACGGACATTGATCAGAATGCGGAGTTTACTTCTCTGGCAGTGTCAGGGCAAATTCTCGTCCCAACACCAGCCACTCATTCATTTCTGAATCTGTCGACCACCCTTCAGATGCGACCATGAACCATCCCTTCATCGGTTTGCCGGTAACATCAAACGGACGTACAGACTCTCTCTGCATCTGTTTCTGTGCTGTTGCAGGATCGGTGCGCACTATCAGATATTCCTGCCAGATTCCGAAGCAGATGTTTCCTCTCGTCAGATAGCAGACCCCTCCGAACATCTTTTTCTTCTCGATATTTGGCCACACTGCAATCAAGGCATCTATGCTTCGTTCAATGAATTTGTTGTATGCCATTACTTACGTCCTTTCCTAATGCAGCTCTGCTGAAACCTGGCTGACCAGACTCCCGACTTTCACGAAGTACTTTTCCTCATTGACTGACAGGATGGTGTTGTGGTCGCCGCGTTCAAACAGCACCAGTTCCTTCGGCTCATTGGCCCAGTTGTAGAGCCGCTCGGCATGACTGACCGATACCAGGTCGTCATTGCGGGTATGAAGTATCAGCACCCTGCCGGTAAACGAGGTGATTTTTGCCTGTTGGTTAAAGCAACGGTCAACTTCGTTCTTCAGTTCGTCCATAGTAGCACCCAGATGGCGTGGTTCGATACGAACCAGAATCCGCTCCAGAGGGTCGGCCAGACCGCTTTCAATGATGAGACCTGCCGACTGGGGATACAGCGATGCGCCATGCAAGGCGTACAGGGAACCAAGCGACCGACCGAAGAAGATGATCCTTTCCGGGGGAACGGCGCAGGCTTCAACGATCAGTCGGACATCCTCCAGCATGGCGGCCAAGGCCGGTTCACCGCTCGACATGCCGTAGCCACGGTATTCGGCAAGTAGCAGGTTTGCTCCCAGTCCGGCAATACGCTGTTCAAAATCTCCCAGATAATCCTGAGCGCTATTATTGCGAAGTTCAAGCCCCACGTTACTCCACTGGTCAGAAAGAGTGCTGCAAATGGCCAGACGCTGCAGGCAATCTGGCTTGTAGCCCCCTCAACGCCCATCAGAATGCTGTAGTCGGTGCCTGAGAAGGCGTTCTTCTCCAGTCCTTTGAATACTTCGGTGATGGAGGCTTCAGGGGGAGAGACACCGGGTCCAATGCGAAAGCGTCACCCCGTTCCAGGAACTCCCGATCATATCGGAACGCACCTTTGCCACGACCGTTGTCGGCGATCTCACATACCATCTCACCTACAGTTCGATGTTCCTCTCCCGTTCGCTCCCAAACTTTTA
>CAIYZD010000550.1 GCA_903930585.1 uncultured Geobacteraceae bacterium
AACATTTCATGATGTAGGCTGACTTCTGGCCTGCACGCCTCTCTGGCGTGACATTGGGCAAATCTATATCATTTTCGTGAGCATCTGCACTTGCACCTGTAACCTTATGCGGTGATGATGTACGGTAGAATATAACGAGTGATGCCTTCTCACCCTTACGGACATTACCCTTCTTTGAAATTACCTGTCTGTATGTTAACCAGTACGGTGAGCTGTACTCCTGGCATGCCAATAGTAACAGATTGATCCCACGGTATTCTTTGTTGGTGATCAGGTTTCGTGGTATGCCACTTGAAGAATTCCACGGTTTCCTCCATGGGATAGTCCCTTGTTCCAGTAAGCTGATAATTTTATCGGTAACAACCTGATAGACATCCATTACTTGTACCTCGGCATCTTGGAAATGATAAAGGCGCACTCTCATTTGGAATGCGCCTTTACCTTGGGTATTACTGCTGGTGTTTTGTCCCGGTTTACTATGCGGCCTTTCGATCTTGCCAACCCTGTTGGTCAACGGGTTCATAATTCCATTCTCGGGTGTTCTCAACAATCAATTTTTTCAGCAAAGATCGGATGGTTGTATTTTGACGTATTGCCTCCATCCGGATCATGCCGTAGTGCCGTTTGCTCACAGGAATGGAAAGCCCTTTCAGCACAACGCCAGGTACCACCTTTTCTCTGACGGTAGCAGCACTATGCATGCATGTTGAAAGTCCAACTACGACATCTTGCAAACTGATATTCTGGTCAATCCAATCTTCAACCATCGTACCGACCGGAGCCTTACTAAGGATAGAATCGAGCATGAGCTTGTCGTAAACCTCTTCAGTGAGCAAAAGGCTTAGGCTGATTTTATCGGACTTGGATTTTTCTTTCTTCGCGGTTGCAATGTCTGTAACTGTTGCTGTTGTCATGGTTTTTCTCCTTGGGTGTTTGATTTGAATAGCGATAGATTCCTTAAACGTGTTCACTCGGTTATCAATATTGCTTCAGCTATGCCATCCTCAGACGACCGGCATCTTTCAAGCGTTACGTCATACTTGACACTACATAACTCGCAGTTTTTATCAGGGTCTATGGCAGGGTACTGTTTGCTTTGTATTTTGATGGTTCCATATTCCTGAAACATTGCTTTCACTTTGCCCATTTTATTAACCTTGAGCGATATTGTGAAAGCTTTAATAACCCAAGTAATACGAGGGAAGGTAACATCGGAAATAACCATCTGGTGTAATTGAAACGGTTGCGTTGGAACTGTGAAAATTTTCTTCTTGGCTTTACATCCTGTCCGATAAGATCTGAACCAAAGTACTTTGACATGTGACCTCCAAAAATAGAAACGCCACGGTTATTAACCGAGGCGTTCTGTATGCTTGCGTTGTTTGTTGTAATTATTCCTACATGCCACTCTGAATCTACTTCTTTACGTGAACCTCGATAACAAACTGCTGAGTACTTCCATTTACATCATGGGGCTTTTCTCGATGGAGCCGTGCTGAGGTGGCAGAGCCTATATTTATCTCCAGCCATCTGGATTCTTTCAGGTCTGTGTTGCACCATTTAAGAAAAGCTTCAAGGCAAAGTTCCTCCCATAGTTTTTCTCGTGTTGGCCACAAACGCTGGTTTTCTGGCGGTTGCCGTAGAGTAATCCATCCTTCACTGGTTTGCATTTCTCCCCCAAAAAACCGGTTAAGCTCATCCTCTTCTTTTCCAGGCATCACAGCATTAATGGAAAACCATGGCCCACCTGATGGAGTAATCCACAAGTAAAATTTTAAAGATGAGGTAATACCTTGAAAACAAAAGCTGATTCGACGTTTTTGGATTTGCGTAACTTGAAGTTGAAAGTTAAATCGATGACGGTTCACTTTAAGCCAGTTAAGAAAGAAGTGATTACGTCTCGGACATTTTCTTGACATTGTTACCTCATATACCTGGAAGTACTTGGACGATTGCAGTTACTTCACATGCAACTCGATAATATACTGCTTATGATCTTTTTCCTTGATTGAAACTGCCGGTTTCTCTTTGTGCAAACGTGCAGAAGTACCGCAGTCCATTTTAATCTCCAGCCATTGAGCATCAACCAGGTCAGTATTAACCCAATCCAGAAACCTTTCAAAACAGTGCGTTGTCCACAAATCTTTCAAGGTAGGATAATATTCCCTGAAGTGTTCATAGCAAAACTCACAATAATATCCAACCTCGGACTTTACTACCGCAATTTCCAAGTCAACGAGGAAATCACAAAGCTCCCCCTCCCAGAATGCAGCAGCCTCAATACCACTGTTGGGGTTAAACCATAGATGCACCGCAGGGGTAATACCTGTAAGACATAGATCCATGCGGTTTTTGTGGTATCGTACCACACCGGGGGTAAACGCGAACCGGCTTCGATTTGTTTTCATCCAATTCAGGAACAGATGATTTTCTTTCTTGCAACGCCTCGACATTAGACCCTCGCAATTTCAGGTTTTTTTTGACTCTAGATTCCTTATAAGTTTTACTTCGAGCTTAGAATACCCTGCTCTTTCTTTTAGCACACTTGAATATATATCCGGAAAATCTTTGTTTAGAAGTGTTCCGTCTACAGTCA
>CAIYZD010000551.1 GCA_903930585.1 uncultured Geobacteraceae bacterium
AAAATAAAAAGCACAAATATACCGGCAGATATGAAACTGCGCCACCTGGCAGAAGAACGGCGATCTCTTTTGACGGCAGAGTTGTTCCCACCTCTGAGTGAGGAGGCGGCACAAAGACTTGTCCATGAACTGGAAGTACATAAAATTGATTTGGAGATGCTGAATGAAGAGCTTGGCCGTTCCCATAATGAGCTGGAACAGAGGATGGCTGAGCGCACGAGAGAGTTGACCAGGGCGAATTTTCAACTCACACAGGAGATCGACGAGCGTAAGAAGGCTGAGGAATCACTTCAGATTGCTTTTGCAGAAATCAAGCAGCTGAAGGATCGTCTTCAGGCCGAGAATGCCTATCTGCAACAGGAAGTTGCGCAGGAATATAATTTCGGCGAGATCATAGGAAACAGTCCTCTCCTCTCGGAAATATTCTTGCGAGTTGAGCAGGTAGCGCCAATGAATGTAACCGTTCTCCTGCTTGGTGAGACCGGTACCGGTAAGGGGGTGGTCGCGCGTGCCATCCACAATAGCAGTGCCCGCAGGGCGCGTCCAATGGTTACGGTCAACTGTGCCGCCCTCTCGACGAACCTCATTGAAAACGAGCTCTTTGGGAGAGAACGAGGGGCATTCACCGGTGCTGATTCCCGACAGATCGGGCGTTTTGAACTGGCTGACGGCAGCACACTGTTTCTTGATGAAATCGGCGAGTTGTCATTGGAACTGCAGGCCAAGTTGCTTCGAGTCATCCAGGATGGTGAGCTTGAACGGCTTGGCAGTCCTCGTACCATTAAAGTAAATGTCCGGATCATTGCAGCCACCAATCGCGATCTGCCTCAGGAGATCCGCCAAGGCAGGTTTCGGGAAGATCTGTTTTACCGGCTCAATGTTTTTCCCATTACGATGCCGCCACTGCGGCAGTTCAATGAAGATATTCCATTACTCGTCAAACATTTTGTGACCAAATCAAACAAGAAAATTGGTAAAAAAATCGATACCGTTGCGCAAGACACGTTGAATACCTTGCAGAAATACCACTGGCCAGGCAACGTGCGCGAGTTGGAAAGTGTTATCGAGCGGGCAGTGATAACCAGTCAAGGATCGGTGCTGAATGTGCTGGACCGGTTTGACACGATCCGTAAGGCTGATGATCGAAAAGGGCAAGGCGTCACGCCGCTGGCCCTGCTGGAATACGATCACATCCTGCAGGTGCTTCAAAAAACATCATGGCGCATTGAAGGAGAAAACGGCGCTGCACTCCTTCTTGGTCTCAACCCCAGCACACTTCGTACCCGGATGAGAAAATACGGCATCACTCGACAATGACACCGCATGGCCGTTGCATTGAACGGTTCCGCTGTATGCAACGGCCATAACCACGGATTCCCCTCCCCCCATCCATGCATACCTGATATTAGCCCGTTAAAAATCAGACTGTTACACGTGTCATATACGTAACTGCTCCCTGGTACGTTAGTTGCTTTCATTCCACACCGAGTACTACACGTGAGTTACGACGTATGGCAGCTAGATGTGGAAAATATCGTAGAAGCGGTTCAAGAACCTACTGGTGGTACTAAATGGAGAATGAATGATCACACATGAAATAACAGCAGCAGCGGCGCCCGAGGTATTACAAAAATGTCCGACAGGGATCAAGGGTCTGGATGAAATCACCGGCGGTGGACTCCCCCAGGGGCGACCGACTCTTATCTGCGGCGGCGCCGGTTGCGGCAAAACCTTGCTCGCCATGGAGTTTTTGGTGCGTGGAGCAATGGAGTTTGGCGAGCCGGGCGTCTATATGTCGTTTGAGGAAAAGACCGAAGAGCTCGCAAAAAACTTTGCTTCTCTCGGTTTTGATCTGGCCAGACTTGCTGCCGGCAAAATGCTTGAGCTTGACTACGTGCATATCGAGCAGGGCGAGATCGAGACCACTGGCGACTACGACCTCGAAGGTATCTTCGTTCGCTTGGGCCATGCAATTGATACCATCGGCGCCAAGCGTGTGGTGCTCGATACCATTGAAGTTCTCTTTTCAGGGATACCCAATGAAGTGATCCTTCGGGGGGAACTGAAACGCCTGTTCAGTTTTCTAAAGAGCAAAAATGTCACGGCTATCATCACCGGTGAACAGGGAGAGCGGACTCTGACCCGCTTTGGCCTGGAGGAATACGTCGCTGACTGCGTGATCTTCCTCAGTCATAAAGTAGAACAGCAGACAGCCACGCGGCACATGCGGATCGTCAAATACCGCGGGTCCGCCCACGGCACCAACGAGTACCCGTTCCTTATAGACGGGAAAAAAGGTTTCTCGGTAATGCCGCTCTCATCCATAGGTCTTGACCATGCCGCTTCAGATGAGAGGGTTTCCTCCGGTATCTCGCGCCTTGACACCATGCTGGGGAAAAAGGGCTTTTTTCGTGGCAGCAGCATTCTCGTTTCCGGCAACGCCGGATCAGGCAAGTCGAGCTTGGCTGCACACTTTGTCGATGCTGCCTGCCGGCGTGGTGAACGCTGCCTTTATTTCGCTTTCGAGGAATCCAGCAAACAGATTATCCGTAATATGCGCTCCATCGGCATCGACCTGGAGCAGTGGGTTAATGACGGTTTGCTCAAATTCTATAACTCCCGCCCTTCCCAGTACGGGATGGAGATGCACCTGGTGAGCATGCACGAAGCGATAGAAAACTTCAATCCGGCCATTTTTGTGGCTGATCCCATCTCCAATCTGGTAGGTATGGCAAGTGAGATTGAGATCAAGTCGATGTTTTCCCGGCTGATAGATTTCCTGAAAATGAAGGGAATCACCGCCTTCTTCACCGAATTGATCAATACCGGTATTCAGGATAGTGCCGATGTGGGGACCTCATCGCTTATGGACTCCTGGATTATGCTGCAGATGATCGAGGGAAGCGGCGAGCGCAACCGCGGCCTTTATGTCCTGAAGTCCCGAGGCATGGGGCATTCTAACCAGATCAGGGAGTACCGCCTTACCGATAACGGCGCCATACTCCTGGATGTCTATGTCGGCAATAGCGGGGTGTTGACCGGCACCGGCAGATTGGTTCAGGAGGCGAAGGAAAAGAGTCAGATCGAGGAGCGAAAACTGGATCTCGAGCGTAAGCAGCGCCTCATCGAGCGAAAGAAGGCGCTGATCGAGGCGCAGATTCTGGCATTAAAAGTCGAGTTAGAGTCCGAAACGGATGATCTGGAGCTGTCAATCGCCAAGGAAAAACTGTATCAGGGGGTAGTGGTCGGTGATGCCGAGACTATGTCACTATCGCGTAAATCTGACGTTATTACACCAGAAGGTAACATTATTAAAACAGCTGAAATAGGTGGCGCACATGACTGAAAATGCAGATGATAAATCAAATTCTGGAAAGTCTCAGTATGTCCTGCGTCTCTACGTGAGCGGTATGTCCCCCAATTCCAGTCGGGCGATTGAAAATATACGAAAAATTTGTGCGGAACACATGGAGAAACCCTATCAACTGGAAATAATCGACATCTACCAGCAACCTCTTTTAGCAAAAGAGGGGCAGATAGTCGCCACCCCCACGTTGGTAAAGGAACTGCCGCTGCCGCTGCGCAAATTTATCGGCGATATGTCACAGACGGATCGGATTCTCCTTGGTCTGGATCTCAAGGACCGATAACGTGATGATAACTGTAAATAACTCACATGAAGATCTTATGTCATTAATTG
>CAIYZD010000552.1 GCA_903930585.1 uncultured Geobacteraceae bacterium
AAAACAAAGTTCCCACAACCCAGCAAGCTTTGCAGCAGACAATAAAACACTCGGTTCAATCTCCGGTACAAGATCGAGCTCGGCATACGATCCGCGAAGTAGTTAAGTATCTCGATGAAGGGATTCAGAACTGATGGCCCTAGACCGGAAAAGCATGGATCCTGATGTCGGCTCTGCCTTTTATGGTGGGTTCAAGGAACTCAGGCCTATTCAGCAAGCTTCGCTGGAACCACTGCTCGACGGGAAGAATGTTGTCCTGTCAGCCGGAACAGGATCAGGCAAGACAGAAGCGGTCATCGTTCCACTTTTAAGCCGCTACCGCATGAAAGCCGTACGGGAAGATCGTACGGTAATCCTTTACATTTCTCCTACAAAGGCCCTGATCAATGACCTGGTCAATCGTCTGCGCCGGGCGACCGACAAACTCGGCATCCGCATAGGAATCCGACATGGAGACCGCAACGATCTCAACCTGGTCCAAAAACCGCACATCCTGATCACAACACCGGAATCACTGAACGTCCTTATGGTCAAAGGGCACGAAGTCTTGAATGACCTGGAAGCGATCGTTCTTGATGAGGTCCATCTCCTCTATAATACCCAGAGGGGATTGCAGTTAGCCCTGCTGCTTGCCCGTTTACGGAAGTTTCGCAAGGAGTCCCTGCAATGGGCTGCTCTCTCGGCAACTCTTGGAGAGTTGACCAATGTTCGCGACTTTTTTTGGGGGGCAGAAGAGCCCGCCGTTTTTATCAAATTCCCGGCGACTCGTACCATTGAAGCTCAAATCCGTATAACGCCATCCAAAGATGAAACTCGGTCACTCTTTACCAAACTGATGGATTCTCCCCGGCGAAAGATTCTCGTTTTTGCTAATTCACGCCGCGCCTGCGAAGTCTTCGCGGCAAATCTCCAAGATGAGCCGTCTCTGAAGCCGTTAGTCATGACGCATTATTCGTCGATGGCCCCTAATCTCCGTGAGGAGAACGAGCGCCGCTTCGCATCGGACCCCTTAGCCATATGCATTGCTACCAGTACCCTTGAGATGGGGATTGATATCGGTGACATCGATGCTGTTGTTCTTAATGGAGCGCCGGGTAGTGTCAGTTCCTTCTTGCAGCGGATCGGGCGTGGCAATCGGCGGTCGGCAAAAACCATGGTAATCTGCCTGGGTACTGACCAGAAGTTGCCTCTCCGCGAAGCTATGCTATTCGCCACCTTTGTCTGGGCAGGACGGCAGGGGATAATGCCCGCGAATACCCCCCAGCGCCTCTGGGGCGCCTACGCCCAGCAGTGCCTCTCAATTATACACGGCAAAGAAGGCAGTTTTACACGCATAGCGGATTTGGCAATTGAATTGGACTCTCCGCCACAAGCAGATCGGCCAGCAATCGAAGCGATTCTCTCAGAACTTGAAGTGCATGAACTGATCAAACGTCACGGCTTCAAGAACCAGTACGGTGCAACAGATCGTCTTTGGGAGATGGCGGACCAGTATCAGCTCTATGGGAACTATCCGCTTGGATCGCAGATGTTGGACATTCGCCACGGCAGGCAACTTGTTGGTACCGTGCCCCGATACAACTTGCTGCGACTGCAACCAGGAGTTCTGATAAGAATTTCCGGTCGTACCTGGCGAGTTACCCGGATCGATTTCCAGTCGATTGAGATTGTCCCTTCCGAGGGTTCTGGTATCGATCTTGGCTATGGCGGATCAAGTCCGGATGGATTTGACTCATGCCTTTCCCTGCTAATGTGGCGATGGTTGTTCAATGATGACCACCAGGCTGAACTCTTCGATAATAAAACGTGGAAAAAGCTACAGCCTATGCTGCAGGTTATTCTGAAAGCCTGCAAGGAGACGCAGTTACCTTATACAAAAGCCGGCCAACAGTATCGCTTGTTCACCTTCGGCGGAGCCCTCCCAAACAAGGTTCTGGCTAAAAAGATCGGCAGAGGAGCCATCAGCGACGACATCTCGATAACCTGCCACAGTGCGGATGTCTGTCGTGGCATTTCACAGGAACTCTCCGATTACTTGAACGAACTGCGCCAAGTGTTCGTCTCCTCTGACAAACAGACGGTTTTTCAACAGAAGCTTCCACAAAGCTTTCAGATTGACGAGTTCACTCAGGAATGGCTGACAGATGGAGATGCCGCAGTGTCTCTGAGCCGCATTTCAGATGCAGAGCCTGTGGAGGTTCCAGAGGGAACCTTTGGGGCATTTGTTGTCTAGCAGGACGGCCTTTTCGAATTATGGAGAGAACGATGAATGAGTACATAAACATTTGCGGGAGATCCTCCTCTTTCTACTTCTGTTCTTGCCGACGTAAATGTCAACAATCTATAAACTCAGCGCTGCCGTGGCGACTATTCCTGTTTTGGCCGCGAAAGAGGATGAATAACAGATGACAACACTTCGCCTTTTCGCTGCAGCGCCACCTTCCATCCCTGCCGGTTCTTCCTGGTATCTGGCTGACCTGAGCGAATTCCGTGGTAAGCAGGAACTGTATACCCGCCAGTCACCACAGCGCCTCAAGGCATTGCGTGAACACGCCATGATTGAAAGCGCCGTTTCATCAAACCGGATCGAAGGAGTTTCGGTTGCCCCTTCACGCATTCGCGACCTGATGTCGGTGCCAAAACCACTGTTTCGTGATCGGGATGAGGAGGAGGTGCGTGGGTATCGTGATGCCCTGAAGTGTATTCATGAGCATGCTGCAGATCTGCCTTTGAACGAAAACACCGTGCATGAGTTGCACCGGCTTGCCCGTGGTCAGATCTGGGATGCCGGCTTGTACAAGGAAAAGGACGGCGACATCATCGAACGCTCTCCCGATGGCAGGGAACGTCTTCGTTTCCGCACTGTCTCCGCCCAGGACACCCCGGATGCGACCAGGAGTCTTCTGGAAGATTGGCAACTCTGCCTGCAGGAGAGATGGATTCATCCAATGATAGCCCTGGCCGCTTTCAATCTTGATTTCCTCTGTATCCATCCATATCGGGATGGCAATGGCCGTGTCTCCCGGCTTCTGTTGCTGTTGCAATCCTACCACCTGGGCTATGAAGTCGGCCGTTACATCAGTCTTGAACGGCTGATTGAGCAGAACAAGGAGCGCTATTACGAAACCCTTGAACAAAGCTCCCAAGGATGGCACGAAGGTCTCCACGACCCGTGGCCTTACATCAACTACCTGCTCTCCATCCTCAAATCCGCCTATCAGGAATTTGCCGAACGGGTTGGCGAAATAAAAGCTCCCCGTGGAACTAAGACTGAACAGATTATGGATGCAATCAACCGCTTCTCCGACTCATTTACCCTTACTCAACTGGAACAGGCATGCCCCGGAGTCAGCAGGGATATGATTCGCCTGGTACTAAAGCAGCAGCAAAAAGCCGGTGAGGTTTATTGCACCGGGCGTGGTCCGGCAGCTCAATGGAACAGGAAAGGGTAATTACCTCTATATAAGGGTAATAATGAGGGTAATAAAGCGGTTCAGGCATTTGAAAATTGCACTTCTTGCCTACCCTTAGCAAACTTGAAGGTATAAATATTGTCCAATACAACCTATAA
>CAIYZD010000553.1 GCA_903930585.1 uncultured Geobacteraceae bacterium
CGCCACTAAATAAGGAGCAAGCCCCTTATTCCGTTCGACTTGCATGTGTTAGGCACGCCGCCAGCGTTCGTTCTGAGCCAGGATCAAACTCTCCAGTTTATATTGAAAGTTCGATAACTTTTAACCCAAAATCTTCTACTACTGGCAATTCTCACAAAATCACTTAATTCAATGCTATTCGGTTTTCAAAGACCAGTGCTGCAACCAGCTGCTAAATTTACTCAAATTTTTATCTGTTGTCAACAACTTTATTGCGGCAACAATTTTTTTTCTGAGCACCTTGCAAAACGTACTGCTTCAAAAGGATATACCTTCTACCACAAGCTTCTACTTAATGTCAAAACAAAAAAGAAGACCGAATAAAATAATAGAGGACAACTTGCAAGTACGGGCGCTTACTCTGCCCATCAAAAAAAAGAGGAAACCTTTCGGAATCCCCTTTTTACACTCTCTCCACCCTGTCGTCAGCATTAAGGGCCTCCGGCGAGTTCCTTAATTGTGGGAATCAATATACTGTTTCAGGCAAACCTGCGTACTGAAGGCAGCACACCACAGCAGGGAACGACCCCCTTTTTATTTAGCATTCCGCCCGGGCGTTACAACCGTCGAGCAGGGTAGAGAGAACAATATGCAATTAATTATTACTCCGATAGCCCGGACTTTTCAAGCGTTTTGTATACAGTATTTAACGGTTCTGCAAAAAAGCGGTTAACTGTCCTATTTCACGCATCATTTTCTCAAAACCGGGAAAGGTCAGCGACTGTGGGCCATCAGACAGCGCCTTTTCCGGTTCGGGATGAACTTCAACCAGCACACCATCTGCTCCGGAAACCAGTGCCGCTTCAGCCATCGGGGCAACCAGCGACCGTTTGCCGGTCGCATGGGAAGGATCAACCATGATCGGCAGGTGCGATAGTTCCTTGATCAGCGGTATGATCGAGAGATCAAGCGTATTGCGGGTTGCTGTCTCAAAGGTGCGAATGCCGCGCTCGCAGAGAACAACCTGACTATTCCCTTCCGCGAGAATATATTCGGCCGCAGCCAGGAACTCCTCAACCGTTGCACTCATGCCTCGTTTCAACAACACCGGTTTACGAATTTTCCCCACCTCGCGCAGCAGATCGAAATTCTGCATATTACGGGCACCGATCTGAAGCAGATCGGCATACTCGGCAACCAGTCCGACATTGTCCGGGCTCATGATTTCGGTGACTATCGGCAGGCCGCTCGCTTTGCTGGCAATTGCCAGCAATTTCAGCCCCTCTTCGCGCAAACCCTGAAAAGTGTGCGGCCCGGTACGTGGCTTGAAGGCGCCACCACGGAGCATATCCGCTCCGCACTTCTTTACGAAGAGAGCCGTCTTGACGATCTGCTCCTCGCTTTCCACGGCACAGGGACCACCGACAACAACCGGACGGCACCCCTGTCCAACTTTGACTCCCGCCACATCGACGATGGTATCTTCGGGGTGAAAATCACGCGACACCAGCTTATAGGGTTTTGAGACATGGATTACCCGCTGTACGCCTGGCAGTTCCAGTATTTTGCAATCGTCCACATACCCATGGTTGCCAAGCACACCTATAGCAGTTCGTTCACTTCCCGGAATCGGTTCGGCCTTGAACCCCATCTCGGTAACGATTGCAGTAATGGCATTGATATCTGCCTGGGTCGCGGTATGATTCATTACAATCAGCATCGAAATTCTCCATGTAAATACGTTTTGTTATCGAAGTATCCGTTGACGTCGCTTCATCACCATAACACCGGACACCCCCATCATCAGCATTGCAGAGACGATAACAGGGTATGCGATCAGAAATACCAGCGGGGTCAATAACAGCCGGGCCAACAGTCGCAGCGAATCATGCCGGGCGATAAAATCGGCCATCTCGGGACTGTAACGATAGTAAAACGCCACAAAAGCACGTCCCGGCCCGTTCGTCAACAGAGAATGATCGCGGAAATCGCGCAGCAGTTGCACTTTGGGATGAAGATAGCTGCCATATGCCGCCGTGGCAATAAAGCAGCCGCCACCTCCACCTCCCGTTGAACTTGTCACGGCCGGAGTGGTCCCATCGGTGCTGAAACTGGCCTGCAGGGCGTCAGTACTGGTGGTATTGGCAAGCAGCAATGCTACTTCATCGGTGGCCGGATTCAAGCCGCCAAACCCGTTCACCGTATAGGAGTCAACGCCGGAGTTAGCCGTTACTTCAGTAATAACTCCTCCGGATTTCTTATAAACTGTTGCCTGAACACCGCCGTTCCTGACCAGCGATATGGTCAAGTTGGTCGTCGTTGCCGACGGGGTAAACGTGTAGTAGGCAAACGAGTAACGCGGCAGCGTCACGGATGGGACGGCAGTGGAGGAGGAGTTGACCGGATAGGAAGAATAGCTCGCGACAGGTGAATAGGTCGGAATAAGGGAGAGTTCACCGGTGTGGCTCTGCCAGTTGCGCGTGTAAACCCGCTTGGCGAATCCGAAGAACTCAGCGCCGAGTGAGCTGTTGTAGGAAGAGGATGAGAGTACGGAATCCATCACCGGTATCATCTGGATATCGTTGCTGCTGCTGATCGGATTGGTCGCCGGATTGAGACCGGCAAGCTGCTCCCACAAACTCCTGACAACGGTTGCATGTTGTTCCGCCAGATAGCGGTTGAATATCCAGCGACCATATCCCGCGCCGGTCGAGAGGGCGCTTGAATCGACCGGCAGATCGAGTTGTCTCGTACTCCCCCGGAGCCACGCCGCTATATAACTGTAGTTCTGGTTAACACCGTCGTACACTTCATCCTCAAACCAGGTCGAGGTTGCTTCCGCGTACCAGATATCAAAGTAGTAGTTATACCCGTACTGGATGGCATGCTGGTACTCATGGGCCGAGGTGATCTGCAGACTCTGCAGCGGGGTGTAGGTCTGAGGTTTGAATAGAGAGCCGGTAAAATCCTTGTCGATTTTGATAAAACTGCTCGATGCGTAGAGAAAACCGGCCGAAGGGATCTTCTGTATATCCTGGGTCACCCCATATTCACTCGCCGAAGCGAGGCTTGTCAGGTACACATCATACGGATTGGTCGGTGGCATATGATAGCCAAGGTTTTGATAGTATGTGTAGGCCGCCTCGAACGCATCCCCGACTTTTCCTGCCCAGGCGTCGATGCTGGTCAGACCGAGACCGGTATACTGGTTGATACCGGCAATGTCCGGAGCGTCGGTTCCACTCGTGGTATAGTGAATTGTGAAATGCCCTCCTGAAGAGAGCAGAGACAGCGGGGTTCCTGACAAGAGCGGTGCGGCCACTTGTTTTGCCAGAATTTTCTGAGTAGCGGTTTCAAGCCTGTTCCAATCCTGGCTGAGACCATGCTTGAGAGGTGTGCCGCAATGGGGGATGTTCGTTTCTGTAACCTGTAAAAGAACCGCCTTTTCCACGGCACTGCCGGGCTGCTCATGGAACGCTGTCAGATAATAATCATCGAGCTGCCCGGCATATCCGGGAAGCACCAGTGTCACAACTGAAATGACAGCCATTACCACACGCAGTAAACCAGATTTCATCTTTCCACCATCCCGGAATAACTTCATTCGTGACGCTCCGACAATTTTTCCAGCTTTTCCATCTGGTGCACCACCACCCGGTTTCCCTGAACTTCAATGATTCCCTCTTCCTTCAGTTTCCGCAGGGTACGGGAGATGGTCTCACTGGCGGTCCCGAGACGCGAGGCAAGTTCGCCCTTTTTGATTCCCAGATCGATGTAGGTGATGCCGCCGAAACTGGTCGAACCCTCTGCCGCACGCCGCACCAGAAAGGAGGCAAGCCGTGACGTGACATCGGCAAAAGAAAGTTCTTCAATCTGACGGGCAAATTGACGCAACATCAGTGAGAGTGAAACCACCAGATTAAGAGCAAAATTAGGATTATGACTCATCAGCTCCATAAAACCCTGGCGCGGAAGATAGAGCACCTCTCCCGCTTCCATGGCACGGGCTTCGGCCGGGTATCTGCCGTCCCCGAAAAAGGCGGCTTCGGCAAAGGTTTCACGCGGTTTGACGAAATGGAGTACTTTCTCGCGTCCATCCGGAGACATCCGGCACAGCTTGATACTCCCGGACAACAACAAATAAAAACCGGTAGCTTCCTCCCCTTCGCTGAACAGAGTTTCTCCCTTTCTGAAAATGCGACGAACCGTGATAGCAGCCAGTGCGGAAAGATCGGCATTGCTCAAACCGGAAAAAAGAAGCGGTTTTTTAAGCTGTTCAATAAGTTCCATGTAAAATTCGTCTTTCCGTGGCGCCTAATTTATTTGTGCAGATATGATTTGATCGTCTCAGCCACCTGCGGTGCAGTGAAACCGAACTGCTCCGCAAGAACCTTGTCCGGTGCTGAAGCGCCGAAATGTTCGATGCCGATAAACAATCCGTCGCAACCGATCAGGCGTCCCCATGACTCACCCCGTCCGGCCTCGAAGGCTACTCGCGGAATACCGGCAGGAAGAATCCGGCTGCGATATTCTGCCGACTGGGCAAGGAACGTTTCCAGACTGGGAACGGATACAACGCGGGCATGTATTCCCTGCGAAGCCAGTACTGTAGTCGCTTGTACCGCCACATGGACCTCCGAACCGCTGGCAAGAATCACCACATCAGGCGTGCTGTCCGGAGAAGAAACAATGTACCCTCCCTTAAGCGCGTCAGCCGGTTCGAACGTTGCCAACCGGGTGATTATCGGCAGCTTCTGGCGAGTCAGGATCAGCACAGTCGGGCCGTTGTACTGCAAGGCCGCCTGCCAGGCAAGAGCGGTTTCAATTCCGTCAGCGGGACGGATGACCTGCAAACCGGGAATCAGACGCAATGACGCGACATGCTCGATCGGCTGATGCGTCGGACCATCTTCTCCGACAAAGAATGAGTCATGGGTAAAGATATAGATCGCCTGCAGCCCCATAAGAGCCGAAAGTCTCACTGACGGACGGCAGTAATCGGAAAAGACCAGAAATGTGGCGCCATAGGGAATAAAACAGCCATAGAGCGACATACCGTTTATGATCGCTCCCATGGCATGTTCGCGAATACCGAAATGCAGATTACGACCGGAAAAACTGCCCGCCTGAACCGATGTGGAACCTTTGATATCGCTGTTATTGGACGGTGACAGGTCGGCAGACCCTCCGACCAGAGCCGGAATCATGGACGCAGCCTTTTGCAGAACCGCTCCGGACAGGGCACGGGTTGCTCCGTCTTTTCCGGCCACCACCGCCAGCAATTCTTCGGACAGATTGACCGGGAGATGCTTATGCCACATTTCATCCCATATCTTCGCCTTGTCAGGATTGGCGGCGTGCCAGACCCCGAAGCCACGCTGCCAGGCCGCATATCCCTGTTTCAACTCGTCAACGCGCTGTTGGCAGACATCGCGCACCTCTTGCGGGATTTCAAAGGGTGCGTGCGCCCACCCCAGATTGACACGTGTTGCAGCGATTTCATCCGCGCCGAGTGGCGAACCGTGCGCTCCGGATGAATCCTGGCATTTGGGGCTGCCGAAAGCTATATGCGTTGACGCGATAATAATCGAGGGTCGCTCTTTGTCAGCCTTGGCTGCGGTAAGAGCAGCAATGATCTGGTCATAATTGTGGCCGTCTATCTCCTGAACCTGCCACCCGGCTGCTTTGAAACGTTCAGCGACATTCTCCGACCAGGCCAGTGACGTCTTGCCTTCAATCGTAATACTGTTGCTGTCATACACGTAAACCAGGTTACCCAGCTTCAAGTGTCCGGCCAGCGCTGCCGCCTCGTAACTGATCCCCTCCTGCAGGTCTCCGTCACCGATCAGCGCATAGACCGTATGATCGACCGGACTGAAGTCGGCAGTATTAAACCGCTCTGCAGCCATTTTCGATGCAAGCGCCATACCGACACCGTTGGCAAAACCCTGCCCGAGAGGTCCGGTCGTTACTTCAACACCGACGGTGTGACCGAATTCAGGATGGCCGGGAGTTTTACTCCCCCACTGGCGGAAATTTTTCAGCTCTTCCAGCGGCAGATCATACCCGAAAAGGTGGAGCAGCGAATAGAGGAGCATCGAACCGTGGCCGGCTGAGAGAACGAAACGGTCCCGGTTCGGCCAACAGGGATCATCGGGGTTAAAGGAGAGCAGATTACCCCACAGGGCAAAGGCACAGTCGGCCGCCCCCATCGGAAGACCGGGATGACCGGAATTTGCTTTTTCAACGGCGTCAACCGATAGAAAACGAATGGCGTCGGCACAGAGCCGGGCCTTGTCAGCGGGAATCATGATGTGGCGCATGGGAGTTCCTTTCATCCGAGAATATGCAATTTATGTAAAATGGTTAAAACCGTCACTGTTCACCTCATAGCGGGTGCCATCCGGGCAGAGCACCGCTACCCCCGGAGAATTTATCACTATACCAACACGTGTCACCGCAATGCCAGACTTTTTCATGCAATCGACAATTTTTTTCCTGTTTGAGCGGTGAGCGGTAAAACAGAGTTCATAATCCTCCCCGCCTGAAAGCGCCAGCTGATAGGGGATCTCGGAGAGGTCTGCCGTATGCGAGCGGAAACCGGCGGAAAGCGGAAGATCATCACGGTATATGCAACCGCCGACGTGCGATTGTTCGGCAATATGCCCGAAATCGGCCAGGATGCCGTCACTGACGTCGATCATGGCGGTAACCACACCGGCTTCAGCCAGCGCCAGAGCGGCTGATACCCGAGGAGACGGATCGAGCAGACGTGAGACCGGATAGTCATCGCCAGTGCCCCCATTCTGCACAACCTTGAGCCCGAGCGCCGCGTCACCCAAAGTGCCGGTCACCCATATATCGTCGTCAGGGAGTGCGCCGGAACGCCGCAGTATAAGTTCAGGGGCCTGTTCACCCATGACGGTCACGGAGATAGACAACCCGGATCGTGATGAGCAGGTATCGCCACCGATCAATGCAACCCGGTGTTCTGCCGCCATACCCAGAAACCCGCGCATGAACCGGTCGATGAAATCAAGCGGAAGGTCGGACGGAAGCGCCAGCGACAGGAGCACCCACCGCGGAATGCCCCCCATGGCCGCAATATCGGAGATATTAACGGCCAGTGATTTGCGTCCCAGGCGACTGGGGTCATGCCAACCGAGATCGAAGTGCACATCTTCCACCAGCATGTCAGTAGAGACGAGCAGTTGCATCCCCGGAGAAAGGGAGGTCACTGCGGCATCGTCACCAATGCCGGTGATAACCCCCTCGCCGGGAGAAACAGCGGAGGTAATGCGGGAAATAAGGCCGAATTCGCCAAGAGCGGCAAGTGAAGAGTGCTGTAAAGGGGGCATGTTCGAATCAATTCTGTGCATATAATTCATTGCAAGTAAAACGGAACCGTCTGTTCCGATCAGGCATTGTAACGCAGCCTACTTTAATGGCAAGTAAAAACCATTGCATTCAAGTCTTGAAATAATGTTGCAACGACCAGACTGATATGCTAGTTTTTACCGGTTTACATACACTTGAACATTACCTAAAAGGAGTATTACGTGAAAATTATTACCACAACAAAACTGTTTACGGCCACCCTCTGCGTGGCTGCACTAGTCGGCTGCCAAGGTGGCGCGACTTCCGGCGGGTCACAACAGTCCGGGAAAAAAGAGGGAAAAGTTCTGGCCGAAGTCAATACCGGCAGCATTACCACCGGTGATTTCGACCGCGAACTAAAAAATCTGCCCGACTATCTGAAAGCCATGGCAGACACTCCCCAGGGGCGGAAAGAGATGCTTGACACCATGGTTATTCGTGAACTTATTCTTCAGCAGGCCTCCAAAGATGGTCTCGACAAGGGTCCCGAAATTGAAGAAAAACTGCAGGATCTCAAAAAGCGTCTGATCGTGGAATCGTTCCTCAAGAAAAAGGTTGAGGCTGAATCCAAGGTTTCTGATGAAGATATGAAAAAGTTTTATGAGCAGAACAAGGACAAATTCAAATCCGGTGAACAGATCAAGGCC
Source organism: uncultured Geobacteraceae bacterium (assembly GCA_903930585.1). GTDB lineage: Bacteria > Desulfobacterota > Desulfuromonadia > Geobacterales > Pseudopelobacteraceae > JACRCG01. The sequence goes on from CAIYZD010000553.1 coordinate 8,004, forward strand.
AGTCATATCCTGGTAAAAACCGAAAAAGAAGCCAAAGAAATCCAGACTCAGCTTAAATCCGGCGGTAATTTCGAGGAACTGGCCAAGAAGAGTTCTGTTGACTCCTCAGCGGCCAAGGGGGGCGATTTGGGATGGTTCGGCAAGGGGAGCATGGTGCCGGCTTTTGAAAAAGCGGCTCTCGCGCTTAAGGAAGGACAGGTTTCCGATGTTGTCAAATCCGATTTCGGCTACCACATCATCAAGTTGACCGGCAAGCGTCCGGCCGGCATCCGTCCCCTTGAAGAGGTAAAAGAGCAAATCAAGGGCGCAATCATGCCGACCAAGCAGCAGGAAATTTTCCAGAAGATAAAGGAAGATCTGAAAAAGACCGCCAAGATTACGATCAAAGAGGATGTACTGAGCAGCGTAGGCAGCAAGAAGGATGAGCCGAAAGCAGAGGACAAGAAACCTGCCGAAGCGCCAAAAGCTGTAGCACCAGAACATAAATAAGCGGCTGCCAGACCCTATACGTAACGTTTACACACCACCGGACCGGAAGTGCGGGAGCAATCCCCCTTCCGGTTTTGACATCCCGTGAAGAAAAGAGTGTACCTATGAAACAACGTATTCTGACGGCAGTAACAACTATTCTGGCGCTGCTTGCAGTAGGGGGATGTGCCGGCAACAAGGCTGCCGTCTCCAATGAACCGGCGACACCATCCACGACAATTCAGGCACAACCATCTCCGGACAGCCTCGACAAGCCGAAGACTATAACAAATGCCATTGTTGCAATCGTCAACGACGAGATAATTACCCTGTATACGGTCAACCAGGAGGCAAAACCGGCTATCAGGGAAGCGGAAAAGAAGGGGATCCTGAATGACGCGGCACGGAGCAAAATCCGCCGAACCGTTCTTGACAATTTGATTGATAAAAAATTGACCGATCAAAAGATCAAAGAGCTGAACATCCAGGTGCCTGAAGAAGAAATACGTCAAGCGATTGATGACGTGCGCAAGCAGAACAATATCCCGTCCCAGGAGGCTTTTGTAGCGGTTCTGGCCAACCAGGGTCTTTCCTTTGACCTGTATCGCGCCCAGCTCCGGGAACAGATTGAGAAACTGAAACTCGTAAGCATGGAAGTGCGTGCCAAAGTCCAGGTCACTGAATCCGAGATGAAAGAGTATTACACCACAAACCTGGCTAAGTACACCGAAGAAGAGACATACCGCGCCCGGCATATATTCTTTAAAACCGGTGAGAAAGCTTCGCCAAAGGACATTCTGCGTGCAAAATCAACCGCTCTCGCCGTTCTGGATGACGCCAAAGCAGGCAAGGACTTTGCCGAGCTGGCAAAACGGTTTTCGGAGGATCCGGCAGCCCGCAAAGATAGCGGAGATCTTGGGAGTTTCAAAAAGGGGGACATGCAACCGGAGTTGGAGAAAACCCTGCTTTCCTTGAAACCGGAAGAGATAAGCGATCTCGTACCCACTCCCATGGGCTTTCACATCATCAAGCTGGAAGCACGGGTGCCCGGCTCAACCAAGCCTTTTGAAGCGGTTAAAGCGGATATTGAAGAGATTCTCTACCGCAAAAAATCGGAAGAGCGTTACAG
>CAIYZD010000554.1 GCA_903930585.1 uncultured Geobacteraceae bacterium
AACTTTGAACGGGATAACATGGCCGTTGGGAGTCGCTGAGTTGACGGAAAACCTGAATGGGTTTGTCACGCCAGTTACCGTGCCGGCGGCGTCACGGGTTATACCGTTGTCGTCGGAGCTGAATGAGCCGATCGCACCATAATTAACAGTGTCTGCAATCATCGTGATGTAAGGGTCAGAAGTGGCTGCGCCGGCGGCGAGCGCTTCCAGTTTGATTGACACATAGTCCGCTTTGCCCCATTTGTTTTGGACTGTGACGGCAAGGTCGATAGTCTCCCCGGCGTCGATCCTGCCGTTGTTATTATTGAGGGCACTTTGTGACGTGGTATCGAAAAGGATAGAATTCAAATATGATAACTTTGGCGCCGGTGTCGTTGTCAATGCCGCATAGGCATCGGGCACGCTAAAATAGACCGGATCACCTTTTTGGGGGGTATAGGCAAGCCGTGTCCCCCCCGTGGTTATCAACTGTCCCATGATAAACCGCGATGAATAGGTGGACTTGTCCGGAAATTTGGTTCGAACAAGTGCCGCAATGCCCGATACAACAGGGGTTGCCATGGAAGTGCCCGACCATGCAGCATATTGATTATTCGGTAATGTGCTCATGATGCCGGCGCCCGGTGCCATGATTTCGTACTCGTTGCTGTCGTTAGGGATACAGTCATAGTTGGAAAAGGAGGAGAGGTAGCCCCCGGAACTGTACTGATTGGATGCCATGACCCCGACAACCCAGTTATAACCAGCCGGGTACATAACCTTGGCTTTTTTTCCATCACATGCATAGTCATTGGAAATACCATCATTGCCTGCTGCTGCAATCAGTACCGCTTGTCCAAAAGCTGTGGTCAGAGCATCTTCCTCGATGGTTGATTTACCGTATCCGCCAAATGACATATTTATTATGTCGGCACCCTTGGAAACGGCATAATAAATTCCCTCTGCAATATCCGAAGTGGACAGAATACCCGAATACTGCGCCGCCTTAATGGCCATAATCTGCACATTGTAGGCGATACCAACTCCCCCGGCACCGTTATTTGCCTGTGCGGCTATGATTCCGGCAACGTGGGTTCCATGGCCATTGTCGTCGGTGGGGTTATCTGTATCGGTTACAACATTTCTTCCATGGGTATTATTGGTGCTGTTTGTCCAGAGACTGGCGGCTAGATCAGGATGCGTCATGTCGATACCGGTATCAATCACCGCCACAACCACATCATGGCTTCCACCGGGAGGCAAATTGACCGACTGAAGGTGTGCCCACGCTTGAGGTGCATTTATCGCATTCAAGTGCCATTGCTGGCCGGCGAGCGGATCTGCCCCGGTCTGAGGCAGGCTAATTGCGGTCGGCTTACGAACAAAGTCCGGCTCCACAACTTCAATGCCGGGAATTCTCTTAAGCTCTTCGATCTTCGCGGCAATATCTTCCGATTCATTAATGTTAATTCGATGCCAACGGGTCAGGTCAGGTTTTCTGACCATTTTGCCGTCCCTGCTCTTTACCGTTTCCGTACCCTGGGGAGTCTTTGCATCTGTAAAATGACGCTTCATACTCTTAAATCCTCGGACCGTACGTACTTTTTCCAGCACGTCAAGGTCTGTTATGGACGTTTTCCCACCTTTTTTTATGGTAGCAAGTGTTTCTGGGGAAGAGAGCTTGATCATTACCCTTCCTTTTATATGCTCATGCTTTATAGATGATTGGGACAGCCTGTTGAGCGAGGAGCTTGCACTGTAGGAGCTAAATACCGTTGCCGAATCGACCGCTTCTGAAGGACTGTCCATGCACAGGAGAACACAAAGCAAGAAGAGCTGAATGAAAACCACTTGTTTAAATAGTGACACTTCTCTCGATTGTGGCTGTTTGGTTTTCATATTGTCCTCCTGATATTTTGTTGCAGGTAGTTATACAACGTTCAGATTTGAATGGAAGTATTCAATCAGGTGAAAGTAAAATGCCGGATTTTGTGTCGAGTTGGCAGGGTGCGGTGTTACGTCTCCGGGAAACGGGCTTGAGAAAAGATACGAGATATTTTGTATACAAGGAGAGGATATTAATATTTACCTATGTCATAGGTATAAGCTTATTACGTTCTTTGTCAATTATATTATTACAGGTGAAGTTTAGCGTGCCGCATCATTATCGGCACCGGATAATCCAAAAAACGATCAGGATTTATTGGATCGTTCTGAATCGTTCAGTGATCAGGATATCGCCGGAGGATGATCCTTTTGAAGAAAACCGTTGAAAATCAGCATCAGACCATATATAGGACAACAGGCTGTTGGAACGTCAGAATAGTAGTGGCAGGAGAACGAACAGTATGGAAACAACAGAATTACGAATATATAAGCATGTTACGAAAACTATTTGCTTCCCATGCGCTCCACGCAGTCACGGCCGCCTTTTCCGGCAAATTGTATGAAGAACCTCATTCTCGGTACCGCAGGCCATATAGATCACGGCAAGACCTCACTGGTAACCTCACTCACCGGTGTTGACACCGACCGGCTTCCCGAAGAAAAATCACGTGGTATCACTATTGAACTCGGCTTTGCCGGACTCGACCTTCCGGGCGGAATTCATTTCGGCATCGTCGACGTCCCCGGCCACGAAAAATTTGTGCGTTCCATGGTTGCCGGGGTTGGGGGGATGGATATGGTGATGCTGGTGATTGCCGCGGACGAGGGGGTGATGCCCCAGACTCGCGAGCATCTCGATATCTGCCAGCTCCTTGGCGTGCGTAAGGGACTGGTGGCCCTGACCAAGAGCGACCTCGTGGACCCTGACTGGCTGGACCTGGTTGTGGAGGAGGTGCGGGAGTTTCTTGTCGGCAGCTTCCTTGAAGGAGCTCCGGTTATTCCGGTTTCCTCGCGAACCGGCAGCGGCATCGACCACCTCAAGGACGAGCTCGGCCTGATCGCCCGCTCTCTGGATCAGAAACGGCGAGAAGGGCCGTATCGCCTGCCGGTGGACCGGGTTTTCACACTTGCCGGTTTCGGCACCGTCGTCACCGGCACGCTCCTGTCCGGTACGGTTGCAGTGGGGGAAGAGGCGGAGGTTTTGCCGTCCGGGTTGCCGTGCAGGATTCGCGGCATTCAGGCCCACGGCGCAAAGGTTGAAACCGGCGTGGCCGGCACGCGTCTGGCCCTTAACCTGCAGGGTATCGACCATTATCAGGTCAGACGCGGCGATGTGGTTGTTCCCAAAGGGGTGTATCGCACGACCCGAAGCGTGGATGTGTATCTGAATCATCTTGCCTCAGCTCCGCGCAGTCTGAAACACCGCTCGGTGCTGCGGCTCCATTCCGCTACGTACGAGGTGTCTGCTACGGTCATACTGTTTGACCGGGATGTCCTTGTGCCGGGCGAAAGTGCCTATGCTCAACTGCGGCTGGCTCATCCTGTCCTGCTTCTTAACGGCGATCCATTTGTGCTTCGCGCCTCGTCCCCCTCAGCCACTGTTGCCGGCGGCAGGATTCTTGACCCGTCTCCGCCGGACCGCAGGCGGCGGTCGGTAGAGGCGCTTGAGCTGCTTGAAAATTTGTCAAGCGGCGCCGAAATGGAGAGCATCGCCGGAATGGTTTTCGGAAGCCTGCTTTCGGGTATCACCCATGCCGAGATTTCCGCCCGGAGCGGGATTACCTCCCGGCGTCTGGAAGCCGCGCTGGCGGCTCTGCTGGCGACCGGTGAAATCGTACAGGTGGTGCGTGATCCCAAAAAGTATCTCAGTCGTGAATCGTTTTCAGCGTTGTGCGATCTGCTGGTTGACGTCATGCATGGCTACTTTGCCCAGAATCCCCTCAAAGAGGGGATCAGTAAGGAGGAACTGAAGACCCGCATTCCCTCACGAAGCGACGTGCGATTCTTCACTCCCTGTCTGGCAGCCCTTGAAAAGGAGGGGAGAGCCATGGCCGAGCGTGATCATGTCCGGCTGGCCGGACGGAAAGCGGGGGTCGAAACGGTTCATGCCGATATTCATCAGCAGATCCTGCTTGAACTTGAAAAAGGGGGGACTGAGCCTCCGTTTCTTGAAGAGATTTGCAGTTTGCTGCAGATACCGGAAAAACTTGCACTGGAGCATCTGGCACTGCTTGTCGTCGAAGGGGAGGTCGTGAAGTTGAAGAGTACTATTTTCTACCGGCCCGGGCCTCTGGCCAGACTGGAGGAGCTTTTGATCACGTTCCTGAAGGAAAAAGGTGAAATCACGCCCGCTGAATTCAGGGAGATAACGGGCCTGTCCCGAAAGTTCATGATCCCGGTGCTGGAGTATTTTGATGCGCGGAAGGTGACGATACGCCTGGGTGACAAACGGGGGCTGCGGAGGAAATAACCGTAATACGCTAAAGCCTCACCACGGGGACGTGGGGGGGCTTTAGCGCACTTGTATGGAACACGCCCTAGTACGGCATGCCGCTTCTCATCCGTTCCTGGATGATCTCATAGAGCCGCCTGTCAACGTTATCCGGAGTTATCCCGGACTGTTGGCAGATATCTTTTACCTGCTTCGTACGACCGGAAATCCCCATGTCACTCAGGTGGACGAAATGGCCCGATCTCTTGCCAACCTGGAACAGGACCCGCTGCTCGGGCGCCATACCGATGAATGTACGGAGCGGTTGCATCAGCCGCTCCTTGTCATCGGGAAGGATGCCGTCGATTTCCTGTAACAGGTTGTAGTTGTGGTCACTCTTGATGCGGCTGGTGATGCCGTCCAGATGCTCAATGAGCGTCAGGATCTCCCTGGCTTGAACCAGATCGGGAGCCCACTGATAGCGGTGATCCTCATTGCCGGGAAAGAGTGTCACCCGTTCCGGCAGGTGGAGATTTCTGAACCGGATAAAATCAGGATTGATCCGGTTCAGGGCATCCGCGGTCTCGACGGCATGCAGCTGTGAAAACTCTTGTCCGCCGAGTCCGGTCAGCACGTATTCTGATAGCTCCATGCCGGCGCGTTTTACCTTGAGTCCGGCAGTGATGTGTATTTCTTTGGTGACCCCCTTCCGCACCATCTCCAGAATCCGATCAGACGCGGTTTCCATGCCGATATGGATCCGGTTGAGACCGGCCGCGGCGATTTCCGCCAGCATCCCGTCATCGATCCGGGCAACGCTTTCGGAACGAGCGTAAGAGGTTATCCGTTTGACCTGTGGGAAGAGCTCTTTCAAGTGGCGCAGGATTTTCAGGAGGTTTTCCGGCCTGATGACCAGGCCGTCCGCGTCCTGCAGAAAGATCGACTCCATCCCGTCGGCTACCCAGTTCCGTGCCGCATTGAACGCCTGCCCATCGCCCGGAGAAAGCATCTCCGGGCGCGAACCGGGCCTCCCCTCATGTATTGCGTCGACGAAGCGGCGGATGGTGTCGATGTCTTGCAGCACATCGTCCACCGGTCGGAGTGAGAATTTCTTCTTCTTGTAGATCGAACAGAACGTGCAGCGATTCCACGGACAGTTCCGGTTTACTCGGATCAGCAGGCTGGAAGCCTCGCTGGGTGGTCTGATAGGCCCTTGTTCGAATCCGCCATACTCTTTCATATATCACCCGTTGTTTGGTTGTGAGTGTCATAGTCAAACGGCACAACATGTGTGACTCGGAACTACCGGCTGCACTCACATGGCGCGGAGCCCCTCAATCACTGCCGGCCAGTCATTGTCGGCAACGGTGCGCAGGTCGAGGAGAAAATCCCCTTTTGCAATTCGTCCGATCACCGGCACCGGCTGTTGGCGTAACCCCTTTTCCAGTTCCTGGGCAGAACATTCGGCGGAACGAATGGCCAGCAGCCAGGTGGGGAGTTCGGCCAGCGGCAGGGCGCCGCCTCCGACCTGGGAAACGCCGGGAATAAGCTCCAGGGCAAGTGAGGATGGTACCTGCTTGCGCAGGTTGCGCAGTACCGTCTGCCCCTTCTTTTTCAGCTCATCCGCCGTCAGACGCAGCATGCGCAGGGTGGGGATTTCGGTCCAGGCCTGCCGTTCGTCACGGTAGAGCCGGAGGGTTCCTTCCAGCGCGGCCAGCGTCAACTTGTCCACCCGCAGCGCCCGCAGGAGCGGATGCTTCTTCAGCGGATTCACTACCGCTGCTCTTCCGGCAATGATTCCGGCCTGGGGGCCTCCCAGCAGTTTGTCGCCGCTGAACGTGACCAGATCGGCGCCTGCAGCCAGATACTCCTGCACTTTTGGTTCGGTCATACCGGGAATCCCCTGCCACTCCATCAGGTTGCCACTGCCGATATCCGCAACAACCGGAATCCCGCGTTCGTGCCCCACTTTGGCCAGTTCGGCAACCGTCACCTCGGCCGTGAAGCCGACAACGGCAAAGTTGCTGCAATGAACCTTGAGCAGCATGGCGGTCTGATCGGTAATGGCGTCCCGGTAATCGCGCAGATGGGTGCGGTTGGTAGTTCCCACTTCCCGCAGGAGTGCTCCCCCCTGCCGCATGACGTCGGGAATCCGGAAGGAGCCGCCGATTTCCACCAGCTGCCCCCGGGATACAACAACCTCGCGTCCGGCTGCCAGGGCCGAAACGACCAGAAGCACCGCCGCCGCGTTGTTGTTCACAACCAGGGCCGCTTCGGCGCCGGTCAGTTGGCAGATCAACTGTTCCACATGGGCATAGCGGGTGCCCCGCTCACCTGCCGCCACGTCATATTCCAGGGTAGAATAGCCGAACGCAATATCGTTAAGATGCGCGCGCAGTTTGGGCGCCAGTGGTGAACGCCCCAGGTTGGTATGCAGCACCACGCCGGTGCCGTTCACCACCCGGCGCAGGCTGAAGGCTTCACCGGTGGCCAGGCGCCGCTCGATGCCGGCAGTTACCGCTGCCGGTTCAAGATCGGCAGCCAGCAGTTCACCTGCCCTGGTTGCGGTCCGCAATTCATCAAGCGTTTGGCGTATCGCTGCAAGAACTACCGGACGGGGGTGAACAGCCAGCAGGCGCCTGCAGGCCGGCTCTGCCAGCAGTTTGTCGACTTTGGGAATACTCTGTATCAGATCCATTGTCAGGCTTTAGGCAGTGGAATTGGTATGGCGGATTCAGTACGGTGGCGGGTGTTTTTCAATGCTGTGGCCAGGGTGATTGTGTCAAGGACGGCCTTGGTCAGGTTATCTATTTCATTACTGATGCATTGCAGTTCGGTCACGATGGGGTCACTGGCGTGAGACCAATTGTTCGGCATGTCAAGCTCGGAGTCCATTTTTTCGAATAATTGAATGACGTCAAGCAACGTTGTTCGATTTACGTTTCCGGCGAACCGATACCCCCCCCCCGCACCACGCATTGCCTGTGCCAGTCCTTCCTGGACCAGGTTGCGCATGACTTTGGCGAGATGGTGGGCCGATATGCCGTATTTGTCGGCAATATCCGAGGTAGATAGCTGGCGGTCAGGATCACTGGCCAGTTCCAGTACGGCAAACAGGGCGAACATGCTGGCTTTGTTTAATTTCATAGATTTCACACCCTTCGTAATGTGGCGATGGCACGCTAATCGATCTGCTTCTCCAGTTCGATGTATCTGCCTGTACGCAATCCCAGACTGCGAAAGAAGGATAAGGTCTCTTTGCTGTCACGGTCGACCATTGTCCGTACGGTTGTTACTCCCGACTGTTTCAAACGTACCGATATTTCATCGAACATGCGTCTTCCGATCCCTGTCTCACGCACCTTGGGCGAAACGGCAACGGCAAACACCCAGCCGCAGGAGGGGGACCCGAATTCCCATGCGCGAACTTCACCGACAATGAAGCCTACAACCTTGCCGTTGGCTTCAGCCACGAGAAAGAGCCGATCATTTTTACCGGTAGCGACGTAGTGGGAAAAAATCTTTCGCCAGGAATCAGGTTTTTCTTCTTTTGAGCCGAGTTTGTCTAACTCGATCACGCCAGCGAGATCGCTCGGCAGAGCATTACGGATAGAGATGGTATCTTTCATTCCTCACCCTGCTGAAAATCTTTCGTCGAGATTATTTTCCATCAACAGATTGCTGATTTGATGTAAAGTGGTATTTTGGTACCATAATATTTTTAGTAATACAAGTACTTTTCTTTAACCGCATAGCTTTGTGGAAATAAATGGTTGACGCAATAATGGTATTATGGTACCAGTTTACACAAAACAGATCACAGCCTTGTTTTCTGGAAGGCGGATCACAACAATTACCCCACAAGGAGGAAATACAATGTCAGTAACAGACGAGATAATAGCCAGAACCGCACCGGAGCATCTGATTGATCACAACCTTATCGACTGTGAGGTGGAGAGTCTTTGCGACGGCATGGTACGGTACGAAAAACGACCGGCCAAACGTCGCGACGGCAGCGTGGCCGAAGGACTCTATAACGCCTGGATTATCTTCAACAACCCGAAGCAGTACAACTCCTACACTACGGAAATGGTCAAGGCAACTATTCTTGCGTTTCGCAGAGCATCTGCCGATCGTGAGGTAAATGCCGTTGTCTTTACCGGAGTAGGTGACAAGGCATTTTGTACCGGTGGCAATACCAAGGAATACGCCGAGTACTACGCGGGAAATCCCCAGGAGTACCGGCAGTACATGCGGCTTTTCAATGACATGGTCTCCGCTATCCTTGGATGCGACAGACCGGTGGTCTGCCGTGTCAACGGTATGCGCATCGGCGGGGGACAGGAAATCGGCATGGCAGCTGACTTCAGTATTTCCCAGGATCTGGCCAACTTCGGCCAGGCCGGTCCCAAGCATGGTTCGGCCGCCATCGGCGGTGCTACCGACTTCCTGCCGTTGATGATCGGTTGCGAGCAGGCCATGGTTTCCGGAACACTCTGCGAGCCGTTCTCGGCCCACAAGGCAGCGCGGCTTGGCATCATCGCTGATGTGGTCCCTGCCCTCAAAGTGGGGGGAAAATTTGTCGCCAACCCCACCGTTGTCACCGACCGGTTTCTGGACGAGTACGGCCGGGTTGTCCATGGCGATTTCAAAACCGGCGCCGCCTTCAAGGAAGGACAGGCCCTGCTCAAGGAAGGTGAAATCGATCTCACACTTTTGGACGAGAAGGTCGAAGAGCTGTGCGCCAAGCTGCTTGAAACGTTCCCCGAGTGCATGGCCAAGAGTCTCGAAGAGCTGCGCAAGCCAAAACTGCATGCCTGGAATCTCAATAAGGAAAATTCACGGGCGTGGCTGGCGCTCAACATGATGAATGAGGCACGCACCGGCTTCAGGGCGTTCAACGAAGGGACCAAGGAGACCGGTCGTGAAATCGACTTTGTTAAACTCCGTCAGGCCCTGGCCAAGGGAACTCCCTGGACCGAAGAGCTGATCGAAAGCCTGATGCCAACTGTTAAAAAGTAACAGGCATACGCTGTTTGTGTCTGTAACACTGTTTGGACCGCATCCCGCCCTCTTGTCTTTCATTGGTTTTCCTGGTTGGAACCCATATGAGCAGGCTTGAAGGCGGGATGCTCTATTTTAACAACCGGAAATGTGACCAGGCATATGTGGGAAGATCATGCCCGCCGCTATGAAGCTGAAGGCGTCGTGACCACGGAGAATTGTCAGGCGTTAGTAGATGTGGTGACATAATGGGTGAATCTGCTTTACATTGGCCGGAAATTTATACCGCTGTCGGGCCATGCATACGACCGGGGGGCACCCTGCTGACCGAACGGGCGCTTGAAATC
>CAIYZD010000555.1 GCA_903930585.1 uncultured Geobacteraceae bacterium
TGGTCGCCTTTGGCGCCGCCCCAGGCGGGTAAACATCTTGCCTGTGGAATCAGTGCCTGTACGATTCAAATATTGCAGTTAAGACATTAAGTTCCTTGACGTATCGATAACATCACTTTATATTATCGCCGGTAATATAAAGGAGACTTTATGGATAGCATTAGTGACACTCCTGTATTGTTCGACCGCTGGTATGCTGAAACCCTGCGGGAAAAACTGGCACGCCCGTTCGTGCATATCCTCTTCGGTGCTCGGCAAACGGGTAAATCCACACTCCTGAACAGCATACTCCCGCCGGATTCCCTGCGTATCAACCTTGCAGTCCCCGGAGAGCGCAGTCTGCATCTCTCACAACCTGATGCCTTCAGCCGCATGTGTCTCGCCCTACCTGCAAGCAAGGCGCCGCACACCGTGTTCGTCGATGAGGCGCAGAACGTTCCACACGTCTTTGATGCCGTACAGGCTCTTTATGACACGAACAAGAAGCGCTGGCGCTTCGTCCTGTGCGGAAGTTCTGCCAGACGCCTGCGCCATTCCGGTGCCAACCTGTTGCCAGGTCGTTGTTTTATGCATCACCTCTATCCTCTGATCATGGCTGAACAGCCTTCTCCTAATCCAGCTCCTGTACATGCAAAATCACCGTTACCTCTCCCGTGGCTATCTCCGTCATCATCTAAGCATCCGTTTCCGGCCTGGGATCTGGAGGAACGACTGGCCTTCGGCGCATTGCCCGGTATCGTCACAGCGGATGCTGGCGACAGACCGGATCTGCTCCGTGCTTTCGCTTCAACCTATCTCGAAGAGGAGATCCGCCGTGAAGCACTTGTTAAGGACTGGGGAGCTTTTCTGCGTTTTCTGCAACTGGCGGCCCGCGAGTCTGGCAGTATCATAAACTATACCACTATTGCCCGAGAGACAGGGCTCTCCCTGCCCACGGTAAAATCCCACTACCAATTGCTTGAAGATATGTTTATTGGTTTCACAATACCGGCTTTCAGCGGTAGCCCAAGGAAGAATCTTCTTTCCACGCCCCGCTTCTGTTTCTTCGACCTTGGTGTTCGTAACGCAGCAGCTGACCTGACCCCGGGTTATGATACGGTGCGTTGCCAGTCCGGCCCCTTATTTGAACAGTGGGTGGGGATCGAACTATGGAAACGACTTAAGTACAAGGAACATGGACGGCTACAGTATATGCGCACGGAAGATGGTGCTGAAGTGGACTTCGTGATCGAACTCGGAGAACAGCTCATTCCACTGGAGATCAAGTGGACAGAACATCCTTCGGAAAAGGATGCAAGGCATCTGAGGACATTCATGCGCGAAAATCCAAAACGTGCTCCAAAAGGTTATGTGATTTGCCGATGCCCCCGTCCGATTCAGCTGGAGGAGAACATACTGGCCCTGCCATGGTTCTGCCTATAATTAAATTGGTTGCGGCAAAGTCTCCATATTATGTCTTTTTTAGGTTTTGACAAGTGTCTGCTGATTTCAATTGTTAGTGAAAATCTCTTCCTGCTAAGGACTTTCTTGTCCTTCAAAGGAATAAATAATCAGCCTTTTCTTTATATGGCCTGCAATACCATGCGCTTGTCTCCTTTTTTGAATAATATTAAACCGGCAACTCATATTTTTACGTTTTCAGAATTCGCAAGATCGTTATTTTAACGAAGCGCACAACGTCGGGTTACGTTCTCAATATTCAACAGAGGAAACTGTTTGAGAAAACGACGGAAAGCACAGTACA
>CAIYZD010000556.1 GCA_903930585.1 uncultured Geobacteraceae bacterium
CATATTGGCTTGGAAGAAAAATTCATAATGTAATTTTTTCCGACAGTCGTTTAATGTGCGAGGGAGAGCGAAGTCGGGGGCAATTAAGGAGCCAAACTATTGTTAACCTCGGGATTACTCCTCCTCGGGGTGGCCATTCAGCTCTTGCCTTCTGGAGAAGTTTGAATCATGTGTAAATAATTCCGACATGCACGAACCGCATCTCGTACCTATGCAGTGGAGTACCGGTGACAGTTCAGAAAGGGGGTGGAGAAAACGGAAAATCAGGAGCAAGTAAACCGCGAATTTTTGGTGTAACACAGACAGCCTGTCATAGCACTGCATACGACCGGGAAATACCGCTATTTAGCAAGTACTGCATATGATAAATATCAAGGCAAACCATTAAGCAGCTGATATTGCTTATTTTTTGTTTTTGGCACGCCTTATGCTTTATCAATGTAACGGCTAAATAGCGTAAAACAGGAGTGCTGAAATGCCATGGTGTTAGTTGCCGGATTGTTTTGACCTGATGGGGAGGTTGATTTTCAGAATAGATTGACAAGAGTCGATTGGTTGTCGGATTATCTGGACTCGTCTGGAAGGAAGGTTTTTAAATTAAGTTGGGCGGTGAGTTTATCGAGAACTCACCGCCCTTTTACTTTTTGGGGAGGCTCCCCATAAAACAACGCAGGTTCATGATATATTTTGTTGAGTGTCTTCTCAAGGACATTTTTGAGCAGGGTAAAGATTTTCAGTGGATTCGCCCTGCTGCCTGCTTAAATTGCAACCATTACATGGTTTGGGGTCATGGTTTTGTCCCTCGTTATTTTGATGGATTTGTTTCCTGTCTGTATATGAAGTGCTACCGCTGTCCCCTCTGTCGTTGCGTTATGACCTCCCGTCCTGATACCCATTTCAGCCGAATCCTTTGCTGCAAAGAAACCATCCGCACCTTGCTTGCTCTCCGTATAACAACGGGCCGCTGGCTCCGCTCTTCCCTGTCTCTGCCTCGCATGCGCCATTGGCTGGCAAACCTGAAACGTCACGCACTGGCCCACCTGACTTCCTCTTGGAAAGAAGGGTTGATAACCGACTTTGACCGTTTGCTTGATATGCGTTTTGTCCCGGTAAGCCGGTCCATGTAATCCCGCAATAGCGATCACCACATAACCACCCTAGTGACGTCTGCCGTCGTTTTACGCTTCCCCCTGATATATGGTCGGGCATCATCACCAAGTATCAGCAAAGGAGTCATTTTATGACCGAAGACGAGAAGAAACAGGTGGCGGTATTCCGCTACGGCATCATTAACGAGTTTGTCGGTGGCCGCCGACTGGATCATGGAGAGCAGGAACAGCTCTTGTCGGAGAAGTGCGCCCACCGTTGGTTTATCCCTTTTTCCGGTAGAAGCCGTATCAGTCGCAGTACACTCTTGCGCTGGGTACGGATCTACTCGGGAAGTAACAACAAGCTTGAACCCCTTTACCCGAAGGACAGAAATGACAACGGTCAGGCCCGGGCGCTGGATGAAGATACCTGCCTGGCGTTGAGTGACTTACGGCGTCAGATGCCAAAGCTGACGGTTGTAGAACTGGTCAAACTCATGCACCAGAGGGATCTGGTGACCGTTGGTACAGCCCTGAACCTCAGCACCGTCTATCGGTTCCTGCACAGCAACAATCTGATGAGTAAGGAACAGGGCGTTCCAGTCGACCGTCGCAAGTTTGAGGCGGAGTTGCCCAATGACATGTGGCAAAGCGACGTCATGCACGGTCCGCATGTTACCTCTGGCGACAAGCAGCGCAAATGCTACCTGATCGCCTTTATCGACGACCATTCCCGCTTGATACCACATGGGCAGTTTTACCTCTCCGAGGCAGTGATCCCGTTTATGAATGCCTTTGCTACCGCCATCTCCAAACGGGGTCTACCCAGAAAACTGTATGTCGACAACGGTTCGGCATTCCGCTCCCGCCAGCTTGAATATACTACCGCTGCACTGGGTGTCGCCCTGATACATGCAAAACCATATCAGCCCCAGGGGAAGGGGAAAATTGAAAGATTTTTCAAAACTGTACGAACACAGTTCCTGCCTACCTTCAGCGGTAACACCCTGCAAGAGATAAATATGGCCTTTGATATCTGGCTCGGCGAGTACCATAACCGTGAGCACAGCTCCACCAAGCAAAGTCCCTTCAAACGTTTTACCAGCAAGATGGAATGCCTGCGGGCTGCCCCGGATAACTTACGAGACTATTTCCGCAAAACAGTGCGGCGCAGGGTCAACAAAGATCGCACCGTGGTGGTTGATTGCCGCTTGTACGAGGCTCCGGTGGAACTGATTGGCAAACGGGTGGAAATACTCTACTTCGAAGAGAATCCGGAGCAGGTAGAGATCCGCTGCGGGAGTGCCTCGTATGGGTTGCTCAGGCAGGTTGATCTACATATCAACAGCAGAGTCAAGCGGGACAAAAACGGCCAGATAGAACTCGTGGATAAAAACGCCACGACAAGCGGTCAGATGGCAATACCGGATGAAACCGCCGGTATCAGCGGCCAACTGTGGGAGAGTGCATGATGGATACGAGTTATCGACAGTTTTTTGCACTGACGAAAGAACCCTTCGGTGCCGACATACCACGGAAGGACATCATGGTGACCAAAGCCTTGGGCGCCATGGAAGAACGTATCCATTATACGATACGCATGGGAGCTATTGCCCTGATCACCGGTGAGATCGGCAGCGGCAAATCAACCTCCTTGCGCTATGTACTCGGCGGCCTACACCCGTCAGAATACCGGATTATCTATGTTACTGCGTCATCAGGCTCCATTCTGGAGTTGTATCGGCAAATCCTCAGTGAACTGGCAACCGATTTTACCAGCTCATCCAGGACTGCCATGACAAGAAAGATCAAAGAGGAAGTACTTGATCTGACGCACGGCAAGAAGATGAAGGTTGCCCTGATTATTGATGAGGCCTCATTGCTGCGCCTGGAGGTCTTTACTGAATTGCATACACTGACGCAGTTCGAGCAGGATTCCAAGCCGTACCTTCCGATCATACTGGCCGGGCAGATCAACCTGGTCGATAGTTTGCGCTACAGAAATTGTCTTCCCCTGGCAAACCGGGTTGTAGCCAGAAGCCATTTGAAAGGGAGCGACCTGGAAACGATGGAGGCGTATCTCCGCCATCATCTTGCCATTGCCGGCGTAAACCGCATGATCTTCGATGATGCGGCCGTTACTGCCATTCATCAAGGTGCCGGAGGACTCTTCAGGAAAGCAAACCATCTGGCAAGAGGAGCTATTGTTGCAGCAGCCAGAGCCGAATCCACCGTCGTGACAGCCGAGAATGTTCGGCTGGCAGCCACTGAACTACTATAAAAGAGGGGGGAAGGTAAAATGAATATCTTCGAAGACGAAGCGCTGGAAGAGAAACTCGATGAAATAAGCGTTCAGATGGGACAACTTGTTATGGATATTCTCTTGATGAGTTTGAAAAGATTGGGGAATCAAAACCAGGTGTTCAACGACTTTACGGAGGCGAGGATGGCGACTGACCCGAGAAACGATCCATTCTGAAAAGAGGATCCGGGGGTGAATAAAATCATCCCCGGATGGAAGTTTGTTCAAACAGAGTAGAAATTCCGCATAATGTTCAAATAAGCAAGGAATGAAAGGTCATAGGCATCGGAAATCAACACCAGGTACTCTTCAAGAATGATAACTTTGATTTCGGTCGTCTGTTTCAGGGTTGTATCATTGGTCAGAAAATAATCGGCTTTTCGCACTATTGCTGTTGCAAGCTGGAGTGAATCCGGAGTTTTGAAGCCGTATTTAGCCCGGATCATTGCGGCACGCTCAGAAATTGCGTTGGATATTTCGCAGGTTTCGAGGTCATTTGATGACAGCAGGATGGTTTTATATTTTTCTGCCAGTTTCTTATTGCCCTCCCGTAACGGGAGCACCAACACTTCAAGCAGCGTTATAGTCGAGGTCATCCCCTCTGCTTGTTGGGAAACAATCAGTTCTATTACAGGCTTTACAACATCAAGGTAACGGGCGTTCTTTTCGATGAAAATATCAGTGGCGCTGTATCAAGAAAAACTACTTTTCCCCTCAGCAACTTACTTAATTCCATGAATCACGTTCCTGCCTGATATATTCATCGGCATCAATTTTTGACCAGACGGCAGACCCCAAACCCTCTAACTCAAGAAGAGTATGTTGCTTCGACGTGGGCTGCATTGCCTTCCTCAGTAATGACGAAAGAGCCCCAAGCACATTCAACTGTTCGTCGGGCGCAAGCGTAGGCAATGTTGCCATTACATCATCATACGTCAATCGCGTTTTGTAAGCTGTCATATTATTTCCCCTTTTTACCTATGATTCCGCATTATAACGCAGCATTTACTACGGTCAATAGAATTTGCTAATAAAGAACAGACGGTATCTCACTCATTCGCTCCACTCTCTAGAGATCACAGCCGACAGTAGGCGCTTCTTAGCGAATACCCGTAAATCAATTTTGGGTTTTGAGTTCTGAGTTTTGGATTTTAACCCAAAATTCAAAATCCATAA
>CAIYZD010000557.1 GCA_903930585.1 uncultured Geobacteraceae bacterium
ACCCTTCCCTTTGCCGAAGAAATTTAGCGAAGCTCGCGCAAAGACACTTTCCGGCCGGTCGCCGATCCACCAGTTAGCCAAATCGAAATGATGTGTGGCCTTGGTGATTAGCAATCCTCCCGACTTCGCCATAATCCGATGCCAGCGCCGGAAATACGAAGCACCGTGGCCCTTATAATCCAGATACCAGGTCAGATCCGCTGATACCAGTGTTCCGATCGCGCCGGAAAGAATTACTTCTTTGATTTTTGAGCACAATGGAATATGCCGGTAATTGAAACCCATGAACACTTTCTTTCCGCTCCTCTTCTCCGCGTCCAGTATGCGGACAGCCTCTTCCGCCAAAGTGCATAGCGGCTTTTCTGTGGCAACTTCGCAACCGGCGTCAAGGGCCTTGACGATGCATTCGGTGTGGACATGTTCCGGTGTGACTACGATCACGAGTTCAGGTTTGATCTCCTTCAGCATCTTGTCATAGTTATCATAACACGCCGCAGATGCACCGAAGTATCCGTTGACATCATGGCAACGCTGGATCATTGGATCGCACAACGCCACCAGTTCCGCCTGTTCCTTGTATGTGTCCACTATCTGCGGAATCCACGAATGGGACCGGTGCCCGATCCCGACTATGGCACAACGTTTTCTGCTCATATATTTTCCTCTTATTTTTAATTTTTAGATGCCGATATCTTTAACTCCTCGGCATTGCGCGCCACCAGGAACATTCTTGTTGCGAAATTCGCAGGCATGTCGATTTGCGCCTTCCCTCCGGGCGCGGAAATGATCTCCTTGGTCTGGATATCCTGGAATATGGACGCACCTGGAAAAGTGACATTAACAGTAATCGCATCGGTGCGGCTGTAACTCTGCAAAAGGAGAAGACCAAAACAGTTGTCAGTTGTCGGTTGTCGGTCGTCAGATTTCAGAATGAAATTCCCAGTATCCGCAGTTTTCTCTTTCTGAGCACTGACACCTGCCTGCCCGCTGACCTTCGACTTCTGTCCTCCGATTCAATGCCATCCATTTGATGCGTTCATCGCTCAGATTGACAAACGGTTTTTCATCCCAGTAGTTGTACTCGATGATCTCGGACTGCCCTCTTGAGGTGGTTGTGCCGAAATCCTTTAGGACTTCCTCATAAGCGAGGGCCAGTTCGGCGCTTTTCGTAAGCATGGCGTCCGGGCGGATGTCGTGAATTCTCCGCATCGCCCAATCGCGAAGCATCATCTGCGCCGTGTATTGATCGGCGTCATGACGCAAATGACCGCTGACGAAATCGAGAGCCAGCGGAATTGTCCCGGCTTGTCGGCCGAAGGTGACCGTGCGGGTGTAATCCGGCGGCCATGGAAGCTGGTATCCCTGCGGCTTCGGCTTGCTTTTCTCATCTTTCTTGGCAAGCACCACTTCAACCGGTACTTTTTCTGGATCTTCGGTCTGGGATCGCTGCTCGAGGTCGAGTGTGGCTGTGGCCCAAGTGTTGAACGGAAGAGTCTGGGTATTGGTCATGTGCATGGTGAAATCAATCGGATATTGTACACCGCGCTTATTCCATTCGCTCAGCAGTTTGTAGATTCGCCTGTAGTATTCGCGCTGACCGAAAATACTGATGCCGTATACCACCGATCCGTTCGGAGTGCGATAGGCTGGGCCGAAGAGCTCATTGTAACAACGCTTTGGATTGGTGTTATCAAAGTATAGGCTGACTCCGCGTTTCATCCACTCATTGGCCATGTAGAGCACGAAGTTGTGATAGCTTGGCGAAAACACGCCCCAGTTAGCAGGCTTGTCTCGGAAACGGTTGAACTCGGCGCTGCCCCACTCGTCTTGAAAGACCTCCCATTCCGGCAGCCGCGTGTCGGTGGCGTGCTCCTCGAAGTATACCCCGCTAAGATCG
>CAIYZD010000558.1 GCA_903930585.1 uncultured Geobacteraceae bacterium
GAACGGGTACGAACTGACGAAACAGATCCGGAGCGATGCCCGGTTCAGCTCCCTGCCGATCATCGCCGTTACCTCGCTTGCCGGCGAAGAGGATGTGGAGCGGGGGAGACAGGCAGGATTGACCAACTACCTGGTCAAGCTCGACCGGGAAAAATTGTTGGAGGCGATTGCGGTTGCCTGAATAGGGGTATATTTTCAGAAGAAGCAGGTAAAAAACAATTCAGATACCGAAAGATTTTTCAGTTTTTCATGTCAAAAGGTGTCTGTGTGGTAATGAGGTTATGAATGAATTACACTCTGAAAGATCTTCTCGACATTCCAATTGAAATCAGAGAACTGCTCAGGAGATAAAGATGGTTCCGGAAGGTTGATTAAGAAAGGATCTCCATGAAAAAGCGCGGCAGAATTCTGGTGGTGGATGATGACTATGGCAGCCTTGAGGTCATTGCCACCGCGTTACACGCCGACCATGATATTATCACGGCAACAAACGGACATGATGCCATCACCATGATTAAGGAGCATGTGCCTGACCTGATTATACTTGACGTCATGCTACCGGATGTAAGCGGGTTTGATGTGTGCAGAATTATCAAATCGTATGACGCCTACGCCGATATTCCGGTACTGTTCCTCACCGGTCTTGATACGTTGGAGGGGGAGATCAGGGGGCTTGAACTTGGCGGAATTGATTATTTGAGTAAACCGATTCTTATCCCGCTGCTCAAACTGCGGGTTCGCAATCATCTTGAATTGAAGGAGCGTAACGCCGAGGTAATAGAGCAGAAAAATCAGCTCATGCGCCAGAAAGCGGAACTGGAGCGTGTCGAGCAGGAACTGCGTGAGGCAAGTCAGTTCAGTGAACAGATCATCAACTCCGCCCAGGAGGGTATAATCGTTTATGACCGGAATCTGCGTTATCGGGTCTGGAATCCCTATATGGAACAACTAACCGGTTTGCCTTCCGAGGAGGTGGTCGGAAAATCGCACTCTGAATTATTTCCGTTTGTCGAGTCAACAGGGCTTGCTCAGCACCTGGAAAGTGTACTCAACGGTGAATTGCCCAACACCGTGGACTTTCCTTATACAGTTCAGCAGACAAAAAAGACAGGCTGGGCTTCTGATCTAAGTGTCCCATTACGAGATACTGATGGAACCATAATCGGAGTTATCGCCACCATCCGGGATACCACTTGGCGCAAACAGATTCTTGACGACCTTCACAATGCCCTCGAAGAGACCAGGAGCGCCAACGGTTCGATGAGTCGTTTACTGCGTACCGTTGCACATGAGTTTCGCACGCCTCTTGGCCTTCTGACGGTCAGTACTGGTATTCTTGACCGCTACTGGGATCGCTTGACTCCCCAAAAGCGGAGTGAGCAGAATGAACATATCCGGAATGCTGCGCAGCAATTAACCACCATGCTGAATTCAATTATTGTGTTTACCCAGACCGGGGGCCGTATGCCGACAAACCCCCCGGAGCTGATCGATGTTGACCGGTTCAGTCGTTCCATTGCCGCAGAAATAGCAACCTTCTGGGGGAGCGATCACCAGTTTGACGTGATCATCGATCAGAATTGCGGAACGGTTTTATTGGACAGCTCTCTGTTTCGGAGGATAGTGGAGAACCTGTTGACCAATGCTTTCCGCTATACCCCGCCAGGCGGGAATGTTTCGCTGCATGTATCCCGGGAGAAGCAACAGTTACAGGTTAACGTCACCGATACCGGCCTCGGTATTCCTGATGACGAACAGCAGCAGGTATTTGAGGCGTTTTACCGGAGTAGTAACGTAGTAGAACAGCGAGGTCTGGGGCTGGGACTCTCAATTGTCCAGGAGTCATTAACACAGGTAGGTGGAACTATCTCTATGACCAGTCGTATCGGTACCGGAACTACCATGGTTGCGTCAATCCCCGTTAACGAAACAGATGATCCGGAAAGAGCAACCCCATGTATTCAATAGTGATCATCGAAGATGATCACTCATACGTCAGAATGATGGAAACAGTCCTGCAAAGGTGATAAAATCCATTCGGTTCAGTTTTTGAAATCATACTGGGCTTACATCCCCAATACCTGATATACTTGTCTAATTCGCATTCAAGCGGCACCTTCGTTGGCTGCGTCGTCAGCTCCTCAACGTACTAACCATGTACGTCTCCGTCGCTTCCTCCTTGCCGCCTTGGTGTCATCTTGAATGCAAAGTGGAATAAGAAGAGAAGTTGAAAGGTCACCTGATGAATATCAAAACAAAACTGTTGCTAACAGTGTTTATAGCGTCATTAGTTGCGCTGGCTGCGCTTTCAGGTGTTGCCGTTAACCGGATGCAGCTGATTTCCGAATCTGCGCTTGCCATCGAGAAAAAAGCTCTCCTGAAGGACTATGACCTGTTGATTAAAGGTCAAGTTCAGTCAGCTGTCAGCCTGCTGGCAGCTCTTGAGAAACGAGCTGCCTCGAAAGAAATTACACACATCGAAGCACAAAAACTGGGGGCCGAACTGGTACGACAACTACGATTCCAGGAGGAGGGCTACTTCTGGATTGATACTGTCGAGGGCACCAATGTTGTACTGCTTGGCTCGTCAAGCGAAGGAAAGAACAGAATCGATCTTCAGGATAATCATGGTAAGTTTTTAATCAGAGAGATTATCAGGCAAGGACGCATGGACGGTGGAGGCTACACGGATTACTGGTTTCCCAAAGCGGGTGGTAAAGAATATCTCCTCAAGCGTGGCTATTCTCTGGAGTTTAAACCGTGGGGCTGGATTGTTGGAACCGGCAACTATATTGACGATATAAACACTATCATGGCTGAACACCGCGCCTACGCCCAGAAGGAGTATGCCGAAAGTATCCGGTTTTTCAACATTTCCTCATTGATGCTCATTTTGGTTTTTCTTGGTATCGGCTTAAAAATTTTCCGGTTGGTACAAATTGATAAAAAAATAATCGAGCAGACAGAAGGAAAACTTCAAAAGAGCGAAGCTCGTTTCCAACAGTTATTTGAGAAATCATGCGACCCATACACGCTGATTAGTGACGGCGGCTTCATCGACTGTAACAGAGCCGCAGAAGTGATGCTGAGGGGAGATCGACAGCAGATTCTTGGAAAAACTCCGGAAGGTCTTTCACCCGAATATCAGCCTGACGGGAGACTCTCGTCAGAGGCCGCTGCGGAAAAGATCGCCGAAACATTACACGCTGGTACAAATCACTTCGAATGGTTGCATCGACGTCTGGACGGATCTGAATTCTGGGCGGAGATTTCACTTTCACTCATAACTCTGAACGAGCAGCCGGTGATTTTCTGCAGTTGGCGCGATATCACCGAGCGCAAGCAGCTGGAAGCCGATAGGCAGCAGTGCATGACGGAACAGCAAACTATCCTCGACACCTCCTGGGTTGGAATAGCTTTTGTTCAAAACCGTAAAGTGAAGTGGTCCAACACCGCCTTTGCTACCATATGCGGATACAGCCCGGAAGAGATAAAAGGCTCCAGTACCAGTAAGTTTTACCGGTTGCAGGAGGAGTATAGCCGATTCGGCGAGGAAGCCTATCCCGTGTTGGCATCCGGAGAAGTTTTTTCCACGAGCCTGCAAATGCTCCGAAAAGATGGTTCACTGTTTCACGCACGATTTATAGGCAAGGCTATCAATCCGGCAAATCAGTTTGATGGGAGCATCTGGATACTTTCTGATGAGACAATCCAGAAAGAACTCGAAGAAAAGCTTCAGAAAAGCCATGACCTGCTGACGACACTTTCACACCAGATACCGGGGATGATATACCAATATCAGGAGTTCCCAAATGGACGTACCTGCTTTCCGTATTCCAGTGATGCTATTACTGAGTTGTATGGACTCCGCCCGGAAGAAGTGCGTGAGGACGCTTCATCGATGTTTGCGTTAGTACACCCGGACGATGTAGACAAATTAAAAGAGTCGTATAGAGAATGTGCCAGTACTCTACAGCCAAGAGTGCTTCAATATCGGGTTATCCTTCCGGGCCAGGGTGTTCGCTGGCGTTATAGCAATTCTCGTCCGGAAAAAATGGATGATGGCAGTATCTTATGGCATGGCTTTGTCAACGACATCACAGATCAAAAGAATCTCGAACAGGAACTACATCAAAGTAATGAGCGTTTCAAGCAACTCGCTGAAGTATTTCCGGAAACCATATTTGAAACTGCAGTCGACGGTACCATAACGTACTTGAATAATAATGGATTAGCGCAATTCAGGTATACGGATACAGACGTTATTAATAAGCTGAATATCTTTTCCTTAGTAGCCCCGGAGGATCGTGAGTGTTTTACGAAGGAGTTCAAAGAGAGAATAAAATGCATTGACAAAGAGTATATTGAGTTCACGGCTGTGAGAGCAGATGGCACAAGCTTCGATGCTATAGGCGTCTCTGTACCGATATATGACAATTGCGAGCTGACAGGTCTCCGTGGATTTTGTCTTGATATAAGCTATCGGAAACAGACGGAAGTTTTGCTTCAAGAGCGTGAACAGTTCCTGCAAAATATGATTAATGTCATTCCCGTTATGGTGGGATACTGGGATAACGATATTCGCTGCCGGTTTATCAATAAACACTACTCCGCATGGTATAATATGCCGCCTGAACAGATGCGCGGTAAAGCCTTACGTGAATTGATGGGAGAATATTACCGGGAAGTTGAACCTCAGATAAATGCCGTACTGCAGGGGGAATTCGTTCAATTTGGACTTGAACACACCAATCGAGAAGGGGACGGTAGAAAACACTTATGGGTACAACTTACCCCGGATATATCTAATGATAAAGTAATGGGCTATTTTTCACTGGTTACTGATGTCACTGAAATCAAACAGACACAGCAGGTTCTTGAACAGTTGAATAATGAGCTGGAAATAAAGTCCAAAGCTGCCGAAGCCGCCAACCGTGCCAAATCAGAGTTCCTTGCCAATATGAGTCATGAAATACGCACCCCGATGAACGGTCTATTGGGTATGGCCCAACTTCTTGAACTGACGGATCTCACTGAAGATCAGGCAAATTATGTGGAAACTCTTAGGACATCGGGAAAAAACCTTCTCTCTCTTATTAACGACATTCTTGATTTATCCAAGATTGAATCAGGCAATATCAGTCTCGAAAAGATGGAATTTGACTTGGAACAGAGTCTCAAAGATGTTGTTCTGACTCAGAAACAGGTAGTTGTCGCAGTCTATAATTCTTGATCAGAAACAGATGTAGCGCTCCCGACACGAAAGTCACATAAGAGCCCAGTCCCTCTCATTACTCGTAATGTGAAGAGAGGAGACAGAAGATGACAGAGGCAA
>CAIYZD010000559.1 GCA_903930585.1 uncultured Geobacteraceae bacterium
AGCTCGCCGCGTGGTGACGGCTTCAGGTTTTTGGCCAGCTCAACAACGTGCCTGTCATAAAAATACAGACCGGTGACTGCGTAGTTGGATTTCGGCTGTTCCGGCTTTTCTTCCAGGGTGAGAACCTTTCCGGCTGCATCAAACTCCGCCACACCGTACCGTTCGGGGTCCTGTACATGGTAGGCAAAAACGCTGGCGCCCTGCTCCCGCCGGCACGCATTGGCCAGCAGTGACTGAAAGTCGTGCCCGTAGAAGATATTGTCACCCAATACCAATGCAGATCGGTCCTGACCGATGAACTCCTCGCCAATGATAAAAGCCTGCGCAAGGCCATCCGGACTCGGCTGAACCGCGTACTGCAGATTAAGTCCCCATTGGCTGCCGTCGCCAAGCAACTGTTCAAACCGGGGGGTATCCTGCGGAGTCGAGATGACAAGAATGTCGCGTATTCCGGCCAGCATGAGCGTGCTGAGCGGATAATAGATCATCGGCTTGTCGAAAACCGGCAGCAGTTGTTTTGAAACCGCCAGTGTTGCCGGGTGCAGACGGCTGCCGGTACCACCGGCGAGAATGATGCCTTTAATGAGCATATTACTGTCCAATCCTTTCAAGTTTATAGGCGCCGCTGAGCACGCGCTGCCACCACTCCTTGTTATCAAGATACCACTGCACGGTTTTGCGCATACCGCTCTCAAACGTCTCTTGCGGGCGCCAGCCAAGCTCGCGTTCTATTTTGCCCGCATCGATGGCATAGCGGGCATCATGGCCGGGGCGGTCTTTGACAAAGGTGATCAGATCACGGTAGGAAGAAATCCCGGCCGGTTTTCGTTCCGGCGCCAGTTCTTCCAGAAGATCGCAAATTGTGTGAACCACCGTCAGGTTGCGCTGTTCGTTGTGGCCACCGATATTATAGGTTTCACCTATTTTTCCGTTAGTGACCACCAGGGCAAGCGCCCGGGCGTGATCCTCAACGTAGAGCCAGTCTCGGATCTGCTGGCCGTCGCCATATACGGGGAGCGGTTTTCCATGCAGCGCATTCAGAATTATATGCGGAATGAGCTTCTCGGGAAAATGAAAGGGTCCATAGTTGTTGGAACAGTTGGTAACCAGCGTGGGGAGGCCATAGGTGCGTTGCCAGGCACGTACCAGATGGTCACTGGCAGCCTTGCTGGCCGAATAGGGTGAACTCGGAGCATAGGGCGTGGTCTCTATAAAGAGATCGTCCGTGCCGTGCAGATCGCCATAGACTTCGTCGGTACTGATATGGTGAAAACGGAAACGTTCTTTACCCGATTCGTCCAGACTGCCCCAATAGGCTCGGCTGGCCTCCAGCAGTGTATAGGTTCCAACCATGTTCGTGTGAATGAACTCACCAGGCCCGTCGATGGAACGATCCACATGGCTTTCAGCCGCCAGATGCATGACGGAGCCGGGCCGGTGTTGGGCAAAGATGCGGTCGAGCGCGGAACGATCCGTAATATCGGCATGCTCGAAGATATACCGGGGAGTGTCGGCAACTTCGACCAGCGATTCGAGATTGCCGGCATAGGTGAGCTTGTCAAGGTTTACAACCAGATGTCCGGTATGACGGATGAGGTGGCGAATGACGGCCGAGCCGATGAATCCGGCACCGCCGGTGATAAGTA
>CAIYZD010000560.1 GCA_903930585.1 uncultured Geobacteraceae bacterium
AGCAACCGGAAGAGCCAGCGAGATTATGACAAAATTCTCTACAAAGATCGCAATCTGGTTGAACGATTATTCCAAAAACTCAAAAATTACCGAAGAATTGCCACACGATATGAACGCCTGGTCAGAAACCACAAAGTAATGCTGGTTCTGGTGGCCTCCGTCATATGGTTGGCCTGATTGAGAACGTTACCTAAACAAAGTTGTGCTGCCACGTGCAAAACTACTCCACGGTCACACTCTTTGCCAGATTTCTCGGTTGATCGACATCCGTACCCTTCAATACCGCAATATGGTACGCCAGGAGCTGTAACGGCACCGACAGCAACAACGGATCAAGATCTTCATTAAGGTGGGGGATTTCGATGACCGTTTCCACCCTGCTCCGCACCTCTTCGTCACCTGCCGAGCAAACGGCAATCACGCGACCGCTTCGCGCAATAACCTCCTCCATGTTGGAAAGAGTCTTTTCGTAAGAGCTTCCTTTAGGCACCAGCACAACGACCGGAACCTCTTCGTCTATCAAGGCGATAGGGCCATGCTTCATTTCACCGGCCGGATACCCTTCTGCGTGAATGTAGGAAATTTCCTTAAGCTTTAGAGCACCTTCAAGAGCTATCGGAAAGTTTTTCCCCCGACCGAGATAGAGAACGTCACGGGCATTCATATATTTTTTCGCAACTTTTTCAACATATTCGTTAAGCTTGAGCGTTTCCTCCAGGAGTCCCGGTATCATTTTGAGCGCCGCGATCATCCGCTGTCCATGGGCAACATCGATCATGCAATTTGCTCTTCCCAGCCGAATCGTGAAAAGAAACAGGGCGGTCAGTTGGGTAACAAACGCTTTGGTAGATGCAACACCGATCTCCGGACCGGCATGGGTATAAATTACTCCGGCCGATTCACGGGCAATGGATGAGTCAACCACGTTGCAAATTGCCATATTCATGGCGCCGCGCGATTTTGCTTCACGCAGGGCCGCCAGGGTATCGGCAGTTTCACCCGACTGGGAGATGACAATTGCCAGGGTATGTTCGTCAATAACCGGGTTGCGATAGCGGAACTCGGAGGCGATGTCGATTTCAACCGGAACGCGGCAAAGTCCCTCGATATAGAATTTTCCGACCAACGCAGCATGCCATGAGGTGCCGCAGGCGATGATGACGATCCGCTTGATTGCAGCCAACTGGCGATCACTAAACTGCAGATCTTCGAGATACACATCTCCCTCTCCCTCAAGGAGTCGTCCCGCGATTGTATCTCGGACGGCACGGGGTTGTTCGTGAATTTCCTTCAGCATGAAGTGCCGGTACCCCCCCTTTTCGGCCATCATGGGAGACCAGTCGATATGACGCGCCTTCTTTTCCAGAGGATTACCGGCAATGGTTGAAAAATGTGCCGCGCCATCCTTAAAAATGACCAGCTCACCATCCTCCATAAAAACCATCTCGCGGGTGTACGCCAGGATAGCCGGAATATCGGAAGCGACAAAGAACTCCCTTTCTCCGAGTCCGACCACCATCGGCGAACCGAGCTTGGCAGCGATCAGGCAGCCGGGATCCTTTTCGTTGAGAATACACACGGCATAGGCGCCGCGCAACTGGGCCAGCGTCTGCCTGACCGCTTTTTCGAAATCATCTTCGGCTTTCAACGCCTGTTCAATCAGGTGGGCGATGACTTCCGTGTCCGTTTCGCTTTTAAACGTGTGGCCGGCCTTCTTCAGCTGCTCTTTGAGCTGCAGGTAATTTTCTATGATGCCGTTATGCACCAGAATAACCGGACCGGCTTTGTGAGGATGGGCATTGATTTCGGAAGGCCTGCCATGGGTGGCCCACCGGGTATGACCGATACCGACCGTTCCGGCGAGCGGCTGATCCCGCAGGATGTTTTCAAGATTAATCAGCTTCCCCTGGCTTCTACGAATTGCCGAGTCGCCATCTCCGAGCGTTGCTATTCCGGCCGAGTCGTACCCGCGATATTCCAGTTTTTTAAGCCCTTCCAGAATAATCGGACTTGCCTGCTGTCCACCAATATATCCAACAATTCCGCACATACCGCATCTCCCCACATAGTGTGTCCCAATATAAATTCAACATGAAAGTAATACCATAAACCACTTCTCTTGTGGCATATTTTTTTACCGGTTACACGGATATCACCATTTTCGCACCTGAACGGATCAATTTGAATATGTTTGAATTCCTGAAATGATATGCTATTTTGCTGTAGCCGAAAACTGCGACGGCTATATGCCATTCCGCTCTTCAGGAAGGTTTTGTACAAATGGAACGAAAGATGCCGGCTCATCCAAAAAAAAATAGTTTTTGGCCAACGATACTACTGTTTACCGTAACGCTTCTGGTAGTTGCTCTTATGGGCGCGTCCGGCTATCTGTTTTATCTGATGGCAAAGCTCCCCAGGGTTGACCGTCTGGCAGATTACAAACCTCCCATCGTTTCGCAGGTTTTTGGCGATGACGGCACTCTGGTCGGGGAATTTTATCTGGAACGTCGCATAGTAGTGCCGATCAGCAAGATGCCGCGCAAACTGATTCAGGCTTTCGTCTCAGCTGAAGATTCCAATTTTTATTCCCATAAAGGGATCGATTATCTGGGGATCATGCGAGCGGCTTTCAAAAACATCATTTCCCTGAGCAAAAAAGAAGGCGCCTCAACCATTACCCAACAGGTAACAAAATCCATGCTGCTCTCCCCGGAAAAGAAGTTTTCCCGCAAAATCAAGGAAGCCATCCTCGCTAAGCGGATGGAGGAGCGCCTGTCGAAGGACGAAATCCTGTACCTGTACCTGAACCAGATCTACCTCGGAAGCGGTGCATACGGCGTCCAGGCGGCGGCTGAAACCTATTTCGGCAAAGATGTCGATCAGCTCAACCTGGCGGAAATGTCCCTGCTGGCAGGACTTCCGAAAGCGCCAAACAACTATTCTCCCATCAAGCACCTCGATAAAGCCCGCGAACGTCAGGCATATGTTCTTGAACGCATGACCACGGAGGGATACATAACGCCGGCCGAGGCCGATCACGCCAGGAAGACACCCATTGTTCTCCAACCCATGAAGAAAGTTAACAATGATCAGTCCGCCTATTTTCTTGAACATTTACGGATCCAGCTGGAGCAGAAATATGGCGAAGACCAACTTTACAAGGGAGGACTGAAAATTTACACCACCATGAATGCCGCCATGCAACGTGCGGCATATGACAGCCTTCGCAAAGGGCTGAAAGAGGTGGATAAACTCCAGGGGTTCCGGGGGCCGACCAGGTATTTGAATGAGACGGAAGTGGACGCATTCTGCGGGAAGAGTGAGGAGTCGATTGATTCCGTCATACTTAAAACCGGTGAAACCTACCAGGGGGTCGTGGTCGGATTTAACACCGAAAAACATGAGGCGCTGGTCAGGGTTGGAGAGCGTAAAGGGGTTCTTTCCCGAAAAGATATGGCGTGGGCCGGTAAAATCGGCATGATCAACCAGTACGGCAAACCGGCAAAAGCGGGCAAGGCGCTGACACTCGGCTCCGTTATTGAAGTATCGGTCATATCTCCCGAAATAAATCTGGAGGGTGCCCAATTTGCGCTTGACCAGACTCCCGAAGTGCAGGCGGCTCTGGTATCGATCGATCCCCGCAGCGGTGCGGTCAAGGCTATGGTAGGCGGCTATGACTTCAAAAAAAGCCAGTTCAACCGGGCCATGCAGGCAAAGAGAAATGCCGGCTCGGCATTCAAGCCGATAATCTACGCAGCGGCACTTGACAAAGGGTTGACCCCAGCAACGATTATCGAAGATGCTCCGGTCGAATACCCGGACGGCTTGGGAGGAACGTGGAAACCACAGAACTATGATCATGAATTCCGTGGTCCCGTGACCATGCGCGAGGCGTTGACCTATTCCATCAATATCGTCAGCGTAAAAATTATGGAGCAGATCGGAGCGCCATACACGGTAGAATACGCACAAAAACTGGGATTCACATCCTCGATTCCGGCCAACCTGGCGCTGGCGCTGGGAGCAGCATCAATCTCTCCCTTTGAGTTGACATCCGCATACACCGTCTTTGCAAACAATGGGATGCTGACCTCTCAATACTTTATTACCAAGGTTACCGACACTGACGGCACGGTTCTTCAGGAGACATCTCCCCCGGTCCCGGTCCCGGTAATTCCGCCTGAGACGGCATACGTCATCACAAATCTGATGCAAAGCGTCGTCGCAAGCGGTACCGGACATCGCGCCTCCCTCATGGGGCGCCCGGTGGCGGGAAAAACCGGCACTACCAACGGAGCAAAAGACGCCTGGTTCATCGGCTACATCCCCCAACTCGTAACAGGTGTCTGGGTTGGCTACGATCAGGAACGATCTCTTGGAAGCGGCGGAACCGGCGGACAGGCAGCCGCCCCGATCTGGGGCGACTTCATGCAGAAGGCGATTGTGTCTCTGCCGGCCGAAGACTTTACGGCACCGGAAAACATTTCGTTTGTTCTGATAAATCCGCGGACCGGCAAGCTTGCCAAAGAAGGTACGGGGGGGGCGGTTATGGAGTGTTTCATTAAGGGAACGGAACCGAATTCATACGATTGAGAACGGTGCTCCGACGTCATGGATTCTGGTATGAACCTACAGCGAAATATCCTCGGCAACTCCGCTTTTCTGCTGCACGACCGTTTTAAACTTCTCCCAGTCAACTGCGTTTGAAAGATGCTGTTTCTCCACCATCTGCCGGGCTTCAGAGACAAGATTGACACTTCTGTTATAGGCATCATGATGCACTTCCAAAAAGACCCGCCCGTTTTCCGTCACCACCAGCTTGACCGGTTTATAGATTATTTCGCCTCTGGTATTTACCTTGATCCGCGAATAAAACGCTTCCATCTGGTCCGGCGACAGACGTATGCAGCCGTGGCTGGAGAAACTGTAGATTGACGACGGTCGCGTTGTGCTATGGATCAAAATACCGGGAATCGAGGTTCTTATGGCATATTTACCAAGCGGGTTCTCCGGCCCTGGGGGGACTGTAACAACGACCTCCTTCCCCTGCTCTTCCATTTGGGTCTGGATCGAGGAAGGCACCGTCCAGGTCGGATCTTTTATTTTCGCGGTTATTTTAAATTTTCCAACCGGAGTCTGCCAGACGTATTTTTCATTTTTTACTACCGAACCAAGCGCTACGGGGAGCGATGTAACAAGGGCGCCCCGTTGAAAATAATATAACGTCCGATCGGGAATATTGACAATTATGCCATCCTTGATCTGCTGGGGAATGATTTTGCGATTATTATAGGCGAGTTTTTGTCCGATCTTGAGGCTCGCCTTGGCATCCAGATTATTCATGTCGCGAAGGTGACGCTGGGTAACCCCCAGTTTTGCAGCAACAAGGCGAATCGTATCGAATTTCGCCACACTGTAAACACCTTTTGACCCGACAAGCCTACTGGAACGCGCGTCTGCTGACAATTCATTTCCGGACGGCGCACCGGTCTGCTTCACCTCAAGCGGTTGTGACACCTCGGACGGCTCAGTCACCGGCTCAATTTCATACTCATGGAGCATCGACTCGATTATCTGCGACTTCTGGAGCGCCAGCAGGTAAAACTTATCCGCAGTTTCCGCATCATTGTTCACAAAGTAGCGGTGAGCAACCTCAAAAACGAGATCGAGGCTCTTCATATCATCGGGAAACTTTTGTGCAGCAACATTCTGATGCAGCGTTGATACCGCCGTCTCGGTATCCTCCCTGAGATCGGCATCCGCGGCGGCAGCAGACAAAAGCAGTATGACAAGAAGAACCAGAGGTAAATGGATATATGAGGTACAGGGGTGAATAAAAATTTTCATGGCATCGTCCTGTGTACAGTATCATCCATTGATATTGCAAACATATTTTACCACTAAAGTGAAGAGAAAACATGACGCCCCCGATGGGATCTCCACCGGGGGCGTCATTACACATATAGGCTTATGCCATCAAACTAGCCGAGAATCGCCTTCATATCTGCCTCGACCGTCGTGATCGGCGCGATATTAAAATTCTCAACAAGGAAGTTGAGGACGTTGGGGGTGATAAAGGCCGGCAGTGACGGTCCGAGCTTGATATTCTTGATACCGAGCTGGAGCAGAGTCAGGAGGATGACGACCGCCTTCTGCTCGTACCAGGAGAGGATCATCGAGAGCGGCAGATCGTTAACGCCGCATTCGAAAGCCCCTGCCAGAGCCACGGCAATCTGGATGGCGGAATAGGCGTCATTGCACTGGCCGATATCCAGAAGGCGCGGAATGCCGCCGATATCGCCGAACTCCATCTTGTTGAAACGGTATTTACCGCAGGCAAGGGTCAGGATGACCGTGTCCTGGGGGAGTTTCTCGGCAAATTCGGTGTAGTAATTGCGCCCCGATTTGGCGCCGTCGCAGCCGCCGATCAGGAAGAAATGCTTGATGGCGCCCGACTTGACAGCGGCAATGACCTTATCGGCCACTCCCAGTACGGCATTATGTCCGAAGCCGGTCAGAATTTCCTGGCCGGGGTTTTCCGGCAGACCGGGGAGTTCGAGCGCCTTGTTGATGACTTCGCTGAAATCCCAGCCATCTACGTGCTTGACATCGGGCCACCCCACCAGTCCCCAGGTGTAAAGACGATCTTTGTAACTGTCTGACGGTTTCTGGATGCAGTTGGTATTGAAAATGATGGCGCCGGGAAAGGTGACGAACTCTTTAGCCTGGTCCTGCCATGCGCCGCCGAAATTGCCGACGAGATGGGCATACTTCTTCAAACCGGGATACCCGTGAGCCGGAAGCATTTCACCATGGGTGTAGATGTTGATCCCTTTCCCTTCGGTCTGTTTAAGCAGTTCTTCCAGCATTTTCAGATCGTGGCCGGTCACCAGGATAGCCTTTCCTTCCTTAGTACCAAGCTGTACGGCGGTCGGTGCCGGATGCCCGTACGTATCGGTGTGAGCCGCATTCAGCAAGCCCATTACCGTCAGGTTCTGCTTGCCGCACTCCATCGCGAGACCGACAAAATCCATCAATCCAAGGCTTTGATCGGTAGTGGCGGCCAGCGCTTTCTGGACAAAAGCCAATACCTCGTCATCGCTCCTGCCGAGGATCATGGCATGATCCATATAGGCGGCCATACCCTTCAGTCCGTACATCAGAATTTCAATCACGGAGCGGATGTCTTCGTTCACATGCTGGTGATTGATGCCGTAGGCTTCAGCCTGAGCAACCATGCCATCCAGATCACCGGCAGGTTTCCATTCGGCAACCGGACCGGTAATCGTTACGCCGGCGGCAGCTTTTGCTTTTTCTTTCAGCTCAAAACAGCGCGTGATGACGCCACCGATATGACGCGCATCGAAATCCACGTTGGTAACGGTGGTGAAGAGCCCTTCAATGGTAAAGCGGTCAATTTCGGCATCGCGACCCTGCTTGTCGGCGTACAGCGCCAGACTTTTCAGACCGTACAGCAAGTGATCCTGCAAAGCCGCTACCTCGGGTTTCTTGCCGCATACGCCGGAAATGTTACAACCGACTCCGTTTGCTGCCTGCTCACATTGGTTACAAAACATGCTCATGTCTTTAATCTCCCTTTCGTTGGTGGTGTGAACTCGTATGATGAGTTTTTTTTGTTTTTGTGATAGGAACAGTATACCGTCCATTCGCCGAAATACTTGACGGTTGTCAAAAATTTGTATTTAGAGGAGAAATTCGATGGCTAAAGTCTTTTTCACTGACATGCGTACGGGAAACAACGAGAATTTGTTCGATAAGATAGCCAGAGTGCTGACCGTGGCCGGGCTTGCTCAAACCGTTGCGGAAGGAGATCTGACGGCGGTCAAGATCCACTTCGGCGAAAAAGGGAACCATACCTACATTCGTCCGGTCTTCGCCCGCAGGGTGGTCGAAGAGATAAAGAAACTGGGGGCGCTGCCGTTCTTGACCGACTCCTCCACGCTCTACACCGGCCAGCGCAAGGAAGCGGTCTCGGCCCTGACCTGCGCCATCGAAAATGGCTTTGGGTACGCATGTGTCAATGCGCCGCTGGTCATCAGCGACGGGCTGCGCGGAGTGACTGAAACCGAGATTGAAATTGACGGCGTGTTATTGAAGAAAACCTATATCGGGACCGAAATTGTTGAAGCCGATTCAATGGTCACCATGACCCACTTCAAATGCCACGAGCTGACCGGTTTCGGCGGGGCAATAAAGAACCTGGGGATGGGATGCGCCAGCCGCACGGGAAAACTGGTACAGCACTCCACCGCGGCCCCCACCGTATCGCAAAAGGAATGTATCGGCTGCAGCATTTGTCTCCGTTCCTGCGCCCACCACGCAATTGTCATTTCCGGCGGCAAGGCGGCTATCGACCCGCAGAGATGCGCCGGTTGCACGCGCTGCATCTCGGTCTGCCCGGTCAAGTCGATCAACATCCAATGGAATGCGGCAGCCGACATGATCATGCGCAAGATGGCCGAATATGCCAAGGGAGCGGTGACCGGCAAGGCGGGCAAGGTCATCTACATCAACTTCATCACCCAGGTATCGCCCGCCTGCGACTGCTACGGCCACTCCGACGCTCCTATCGTTAACGACATCGGTATCTGCACATCCACCGATCCGGTTGCGATAGACCAGGCATGCGCAGATCTGGTTAATGCTGCACACGGCAACGAAGGTTCTGCCCTGCAATCCGGCTTTGAACCGGGTGGCGACAAATTCCGCGGCTGCTGGCCGGAGATACCGTGGGAGGTCCAACTGGAGCATGGGGAGAAGATCGGGTTGGGGAGCAGGACGTACGAGTTGGTGAGGGTGTAAGGGGTTAGATCTGCATATCAGATCTGCATATCAGAAATCCAGCGGACTCTTCGCTTCTTTGGTTGTCCTGACCGGTACGCAATGAAAACAGAACTCTTGCATCGATCGTTTTGTTGGTCTATATTTTGGCTATAAAAAAGATTTGTATCTGTTCAGAATAATCGGTAATTAAATTTACGTTCTTTGAAAAAAGTTCTTGACAGCGTTTTTAGGTGATTTCTTGAAAATCCGAGGCACACTGAATCAGCATCCATAC
>CAIYZD010000561.1 GCA_903930585.1 uncultured Geobacteraceae bacterium
CCGCAACTACGCGAGCCATAATTGCATCAGCCCGTTCATCGGGGGCAACTTCAACGGTAGCACACCCTTCAATTGGTCCGACAATCATCTCAGCAGACAATCTGAGAGCGGACGCCAGGCCGGCATGCGTAACGAGTACTAATCCAATCATTTAAGCCCCTTTTCAATATCCCTGTGAATAATTCGTACTGATGGCCACGTTTGTTGCAAGTGCATTCCGGTGGCTTCCGCTATGGCAACAGAACGGTGGCGCCCACCGGTACAACCGATTGAAATTGTTAAATACGATTTTCCTTCCTGACGATGTTCCGGCAACAGCATATCCAGAAGAGGGAAAAAATAATCCAGAAATTGTGCCGTCACTACAGTATCAAGGACATAATCACGTACCGGATCATCAAGACCTGAGCCGTCTTTCAGTTCAGGGACAAAATAGGGGTTCGGAAGAAAGCGTACATCCATGACGATGCTTGACTCAAGCGGCACACCGTACTTGAAACCAAAAGACTGAACTTCCACAACCAGCTTATTTTCTTTTTCTTCACCCCGGACAATCCGTAAAATCAAGTCCTTAAGCTGATGCACTGTAAACTCGGAGGTATCAATTATCTTGGACGCCATCGCTCTGAGACTGTTCAAACGGTCCCGTTCAATACGGATAGCTTCTGCAACCGAGCACTGCTCGTCGGCAGGATGGCGCCGGCGGGTTTCGGAAAAACGGCGCACCAGAACATCGTCCAACGCATCAAAGAATAATATTTCCACCGAGTGACCGGCACCGGTAATTTTATGAAAGGCGCTTTCATACCCCTTGAAAAATTCACGTCCCCGGATATCGGCAACCAGGACAATACCCTTAAACGTCTCGCCCGATTTCCCGATCAAATCGACAAAGCGTTTGAAAAGACGTACCGGCAGATTATCGATACAATAATACCCTTCATCTTCCAGCGCTCTGACGGCGGTGGATTTCCCGGAGCCGGACATGCCGGTGATAACGATAATGCGCATACTCTACTCTACCTCATCTCCAAGCGGCCTGGCTTCAATACGTGCCAAAAGCCGTTCCTGAAAATCGCGCGCCGAATGATACCCCATCCCCTTAAGCAGATTGTTTCTCGCAGCGACTTCAATAATCGAACCAAGATTACGACCGGGTCTGACGGGAATAATGATATGTGGAATCTCTATACCGAGAATCGTTACCGTCCGATCGTCAACCCCCAGCCGATCATACTCATGCGACTCATCCCACTCAACCAGTTCCAGCAGCATATCAACGATTTTTTTGTCACGGATCGCCGAGACACCATACAGATCCTTGATGTTGATAATTCCGAGACCGCGAATCTCCATCAAATACTGCAGCGATTCTTCCGCCTGCCCGATCAGCACCGCAGGCATCTTTTTCTTTATGAAAACCATGTCATCGGCAACAAGACGATGGCCGCGCATCACCAGATCGAGGGCACATTCACTCTTGCCGATACCGCTTTTCCCGGAGAGGAGAACCCCTACCCCCAGCACGTCCATCAAAACTCCGTGCAGATGAGTCGTCGGCAACAACCGTTCTTCAAGAAACTTGGTTATCAGGGATATAAAAGTCGACGATTGATGCGGGGTCGCAAGTACCGGAATAGCACGGGAATCCGCCAGGTCGAGCAGGAGCTGCGGCGGGCGCAGACTTTTGGTAACAACGAAGCATGATATGGGAAATTGGCAGAGGGCCGCAAGATTTTCAGCCACGACCCGCTCTTCGATTTGCTGAAGATAGGAAATTTCTGTATTGCCGAGCACCTGCAATCGGTCCGGGTGCAGATGCTCCGTATAACCGGCCAGTGCCAACCCCGGTTTCTGGATGCGTGAACTGGAGACACGATGAGCCAGCCCCTGCTTGCCGGCAAGAAGCGACAAGCCGAGGCCATACTCGTTATCCGTCAACAGATCTTGTATCGAAAGTGAAATGCCTTCCATGATAGTTGCGGGTAATCTAGGCGCGATGAGGCTCAATCAAGCCGAAATTCCCGTCCTTACGACGATACAGCACGTTGATTTCGCTGCTGTCGGCATCGGTAAACACAATAAAATCCTTGTGAAGGAGGTCCATCTGCATGACCGCTTCTTCAACAGACATCGGCTTGGCAGTTTCAGTAGTTGTTTTAATAATGACCGACCCGGTGCTGGCTTCAATACTCTCGGCCTCAAAAATCTTTTTGGAGAGCTGTCGGCCATGTTCATCTCCGTTCGGCTTATGAGCCTTGATCTTTTCCTTGTAGCGCACAAGCTGACGTTCAATTTTGTCAATTACGGCATCAATGGCCGCATACATGTCATTGGTCGCCTCGGACGCCTTCGTGCTGATCCCTTTTGAGTTAATAACGATTTCGACAATGTGGCGAATCTTTTTTTCTACAGAAAAGAAAACCTGCGCGTTAATCGGGCTATCAATATACTTCGTTACGCGATCAAGTTTTTCTTCGGCATATGCTTTGAGAGCATCGCTCTGTTCCATGTGTCTGAATGTCGTTGTTACCTGCATACAATCCTC
>CAIYZD010000562.1 GCA_903930585.1 uncultured Geobacteraceae bacterium
ACTGCCGCTGAAGCCATGAAACGCATTGCACAGACGGGCACCGTTTTTGCCTCCCGTGGTGACAATTCCGGTACTCATTCTAAAGAAAAGGGACTTTGGAAGGCCGCTGGCTTGACCCCGGATGGCCAGAAGTGGTACCAGCAGACCGGACTTGGCATGGGGCAGACACTCAATGTCTCAGCCGAAAAGAAGG
This sequence comes from uncultured Geobacteraceae bacterium, assembly GCA_903930585.1. Taxonomy (GTDB): domain Bacteria; phylum Desulfobacterota; class Desulfuromonadia; order Geobacterales; family Pseudopelobacteraceae; genus JACRCG01. The sequence continues at coordinate 194 of CAIYZD010000562.1, forward strand.
GGTATACGTTGACAGACCGCGCCACGTACCTGTCGCTGAAAAAAGGGCTCGGGCTTGAAATTCTGGTGGAAGGTGATGGCAAACTGCTCAATATTTATCACGTTATCGAGCTGAACACGGTCAAATGGCCCAAGGTTAATGCGCAGGGGGGCAAATCCTTTGCTGATTTCATGGTATCGAAGAAGACCCAGGAGATTATTGGCCGATTCGGAGTTGAGAAATTCGGTGCGCCACTCTTCTTCCCGGATGCCGGTAAAAAACCGGAGACTTTGGGGCTGTAATGGTTCTGATTTTTAATGGTAATATGCAGCTGAGGAGGCACCCGCGATGAGCAGCACCACGCCGGTCATGGAGGTACGGAACCTGATTGTCGCACGGGGAGGTGTTGAGGTCGTACGCGTGCCGTCATTCTCAATACATGAGAATGAAACCATGGCGCTGATCGGCCCTAACGGTTCGGGAAAATCGAGCTTTCTGCTCAGTATTGCGTGCCTGCTCCGTCCAAAATCCGGCCACATCACCTTCAGGGGCGTGCCTCTCAAATATGAGGGGGGGGCTACCGACTACCGGCGCAAACTTGCCATGGTCTTTCAGGAACCGCTCCTCTTCGACACCACCGTGTATGAGAATGTAGCGGCCGGCCTGAGGATCAGGGGAATTCCCGGCCAGGAGATCCAGAAGCGGGTTGGCGCCAGCCTTGAACAGTTCAAAATAACCCACCTGACCGAACGGTCAGCGAGCAAACTTTCCGGCGGCGAAGCGCAGCGCACCAGTCTGGCGAGGGCTTTTGCCACCAGACCTGAGATGATTTTGCTGGACGAGCCGTTCGTGGCCCTCGACCCCCCGACGCGTCAAGCACTGACCGAGGACCTGGAGCAGACCCTGCGTGATTCAGGTGCGGCAGCGATCATAACAACCCACGACCAGATTGAGGCGCTCAGACTGGCGGATCGTATGGTGGTTATGCAAAATGGCAGTATCGTTCAGTCAGGCACCCCTTCTGCTGTGATGAGCCATCCAGTGAATGAATTTGTTGCCACCTTCGTCGGCATGGAGAACGTCTTTTCCGGCACCGTCACTGAAGCGAAAAACGGGCTGCTCTCGCTGTCAATTGGCAATCAAACCATGGAAATACCGGGAGAGGGCTTCCCCGGAGAGAGCGTAACACTCTGTATCCGTCCCGAGCATGTGGTGGTGTCGGCCAGTGACCCGGACCGACTGACAAGCGCCCGGAATGTCTTTCCAGGCACGGTGGTCAGGATCGTCCCTTTTGGCCTGTACAACAAAGTATATCTCGACTGCGGCTTTATGCTGGTTGCCGCCGTAACCAACCAGTCGCTTTCGGAGTTGGGATTGCATCCGACCGGCACAATCTATGCATTGATTAAGGCCACGGCGGTGCACCTGTTCCGCAAGGGATGATTTTCGAACTCATCACAAGTCTACTTTGTCACACTAGCTGCGGCTTCCACTTCTTGCCACTTTTCCCCCCTCCCAACCTCCCCCCGCTGGGGGG
>CAIYZD010000563.1 GCA_903930585.1 uncultured Geobacteraceae bacterium
GAACAAAACCTCATCAATCTCCGCCAAAGTCAGCATACCGTCAGGAGCCAGAGCGACAATACCATTCCATCTGCCTCTGACGCGCTCCAGCCGCCTGAGTATGCTGCCGCACGGACAGCATCCGGTGATGAAGCGGGCTATATCTCCCGTCCTGTAGCGTATGAGCGGCATGCCGCGTCTCGAAAGGGTCGTAAAAACCACTTCGCCAAGCACGCCATCGGGACACACCTCTCCTGTCTCGGGGTCCACTACCTCGAAGTACAAATCGGCTTCCCTGAGATGGTACCCATCCAGCGCCTCGCACTCGACACCACCACCAAGCCCCATCTCGGTCATGCCATAGTGGCTGAATACCCGGCAACCCCAGACATCTTCCAGAGTTTTAACGATCGCCCGTGGGACATAGTCCGTGCTCAACAGTACGCTCCCGATGCGACCTTTCCCCAATGCCACACCAGCCGGTGAACTGGCCATGGCAAGAACATGCGTGGGAATGCCGACCAGACAGTGGGCGCCAAAAGAAGCAACCGCTTCCACAGCGTGAGATGGATTCGTGACGGGGCCGTACGGAAGTGCATCGACATCCAGCCTTCTTAGGCCCCGGCCAAGAAGGTCCCCGACGCTGTCCGGACTTGCAGCCGGCAAAAGGATCGCCACCCGCTGCCCCGGTCCTACAATGGTTGACATGCCGTGGCAAAAAAAATCAACCGTCAGCTCAAGGTCATCTTCGGTAAAAAAAAGCCGTTTAGCTTCTCCCGTACTCCCCGAGGTGCGAAGAGTAACAATTCGGGCAATGTCATCCTGACGTACGGCCAGAAAACGGGATGGATCATTGGCGAGATCAGACGAAGCAGTAAAGGGAATATTGGATATATCGGCAATATCAGACAAGGGAACAACGGGAACAGCGGCCAGTTGGTGACGGTAATACGGTACGTTGCGCCGGGCGTAGTCAATAATTTCGTTTAGCTTCTTCAACTGATAGGTTTTGAGTGCCTGCTCAAAAAGAGTGCCCGTTATGCGGCGATCAATATCTGCCTTCTCTCTGATCCATGATTCAAGCGGAGTGATGCCGATCATGCCACCCCCGACCCGCTCCGCCGGCGGTAAAGACTCTTCCCTTCTCTGCCGGTAAGATTATAGGCACAGAACGGAACCAGAGCGCCGTCGGCGGAGATGACCGATATGCAGCACCCCCTGAGCCGTTCCAGATCCAGATTGTCGGCATCCTGGAAAGCCATGGCGGATATGGTAAAGCTTCTGCCTGTTACATCTTTGAGAAAGTCATCAAGGTCAAGCAGCCCTTCGACCCGATGTGCCACAGGACTGTTCCCGGTACAGCAATTATTATTCTGGGATAATGCAGGATCACGGGGAGGCAGGACTGCAGACGGCAGTCTCCAGCGGCGCGACACTGTTTCTACCGTTTTTTTGATCCCTCCGCTGCCGCAATCCGCCGTACAGCAGGAGCCGCCATCCGAAGCCCCGAGCGGGCGCAGCCCGCCATCCGCCGAATAAAGGTATGTGGCGTGAAAGGAACAGTGGGCATGTTCGCCACCCGGAGGGGAAAAGTCCGACACCTTGAGTAACCCCTCTGTCTGTTTTTCAAGACACCCCATCAGTTCAGGGAGGGTAAAACGGTCTCCGGAGCCTTCCCGCTCCGAGAAACGCCCGAAATAGCTGACCGGCTGAAAATGAATGCCCCGTACAACCGGGGCAAGGTACAGTGCCTGCCGTACGATGGCTCCAATAGCGTCGCTGTTTACCCCTCTCACAACGGTAGGAACCAGAACGACTCCAAGTCCGGCCTCTCCGGCATTCCTGACGGCCTGAAGCTTCTGTTCCAGAAGCTCTCTCCCCCGCAAGGTACGATAAATTGCATCGTCAACCCCGTCGAACTGGAGGAAAACCGCAGAAAGGCCTGCTTCATGGAGTCGGCGTGCGTAATGTATGTCCGATGCCAGACGGATACCGTTCGAATTGACCTGGATAAAAGAAAAACCGATCCGCCGTGCCGCCTCGATGATCTCGGGAAGGTCGTCCCGCAGTGTGGGCTCGCCACCTGACAACTGAAGGTTGCACGGGCCGGCTGCCGCCATGGCACGTTCCAGCAGCCATGAAATTTTCTCCAACGAGGGATCCACCGTTTCCCGTGAGCCGGAATCGGCAAAACAGACCGCACAATGCAGATTGCACCGGTCCGTTACTTCGAGCAGAACTGAACAGGGAAGCTGTTCATGGGCGCTGCAGAGTCCGCAATCGAAAGGACATCCCCTGTCAACGGTTCCATAGCAGAGTTCAGGATGGACAGGCGGCTTCGGTCTCCGCCATGTGGCCATGGGGGGCTCTCCGCGCCAAATCAAGGTTTTGAACGAACCATGTTCTTCACAATCCTTGACCTGATAAACCTCGTCACCCTGAAAGAGCCGTTTTGCCCCGATTCTCTTGAGACAAACGGGGCACAGACTTTCAGTGGTATTCAGGCCGGCGTTTTCCATGACGCTACCCATTCCTGGCGACTGCAGGGTCAAACCCGTGGCTCACGAGGATATCCATGCATTTCCCATAGGTCTCAGCCACTATCTGGCCGCATATACTGCGATCAGGATATTTTTTCATTATTTCGTTGCAGCGCGTTCCGCCGTACTCTTCAGAAGCAGACTCATTGAACCAGCGTACAAACTCACCCAGCATGGTAAGGTAAAGCCCAGACGCCTCCTCTTTTTCTCCACCTTTGCCCGCGTACAACGAAATAAGGCACGCTCCACCTGACAGTGCGCCGCAGATTTCACCGCTCCAGTTGACACCGTAACAGAGCCCGCCCAGGGACCGCACCAGGTCATCGTTGGTTTTGCCCTGTGCCTCCAATGCAAGGATCACGACAATCTGGGCGCAGCAGTATCCCTTGGATTTAAGCCGTATCAGCTGAAAGATGATGTCATCCACGTTGACCGTCCTTTCTCTGTCCGACCGATTGAAAAGCAGCCTCACTCTTCCTGGCAACCAGGAGAAAATAGCTGATTCCCGAGCAGCCGGCCTTGGTTGTTTTCTCCCCCTGACCATATCGCCATGAGTCAGGCAGGCAGTCGCCGGCCAGAATCATACGAACCGCAAACTCCTTGAGCAACCGTTCGTGAGCCTCCCAGACAAGAAGGGTAAAACCGTGGGCTGCCAATAAACCAATCAGGCTCTCCTGTGTGAGAGCATGGGAGTGCGAGCCAGCCTGACCATGCCCATCCTTGCTGAAAACATCGCTGAGCACCAGAAAACCATCTTCTTTCAAGACCCGGGCGAACTCGGCAAAGGCAGCCTGCTTGTCATCAAGAATGGAAAGGACACATTCACAAAAAAGTGCATCAAAGGTTTCGTTACTGAAGGGAATCGTTTCCGCCCGCCCCTGGATGAGTTGGGCCGTCTCAATTATTTTGGCTGCCTCAGCGAGAAGCGTTTCGGATTGATCAATCCCCACAAGACGGTAGCTGGCAGCCTGTTCCAGATACTGCAGGGTGCCTCCGGCGCCGCACCCGATATCGACGATACGGGCGTCATCAGGAAGGGTACAGATTTCAAGCGCCCGTTCGGTCAGCAGGGTGCCCCCCGGTCGTATGCATGGCCCGACAGCGGTATAAATTTCCGGCCAATGTAAAGCAGATTCACCCATTATGTCACCACATCTACTAA
>CAIYZD010000564.1 GCA_903930585.1 uncultured Geobacteraceae bacterium
CCTGCCCCGGCACATGATGTCGGTTTGCTCGTGCCATTCGTTAGAGGCCCTTTTTATCCGGTAAAAACATGTCTCTAAGGCGAAAAACAGGGTACTTATTGCACCTTACTGGCGTAATTACATGTAGTTATCTTGGTCCGACCCCAGCCTGATTTGGACCCAGCCTGATAACTCCTACCTTTTTCTCATCAATCTACTGTTTAACCGCAACGTAGCTCCTGCCGATATCCGGCGGCCTGCAGCATACCCTCACCCTTCATAATTCAGCCCCCCATCTCCCCCAAATCCATCCGCACGTCCCCACTTCACCTCCGGCACCACCCAGACAACAAACTAATATCCCGTGCAATACTGAAAATGCATCGGATCCTTGCTCTTGCCGGGCCAATCCCCTCCCCAGACGAATCCGTATTCGCGGAACAACGCCACAATTTCCGGGTGCATGTCTCCGTCGCTTCCCTGGCGATTCGTCTCGGAATTGAGGTCTATGGCGATCCCCCAGCTGTGAGTCGAAAGCTTGTCGCTCTGCCGTTTCGGCCGGTAATTGTAGCACCCGCAATAACTCCTGATCTCATGTGAGAGTCGTTCCTGATGAATGCGGGTAAAAAGTTCCGACACAACCGGAGCAAGCAGAATGTGACAGAAGATCCCCTTTACCCATCGAGAGTGGTCCCAGGAAAGAGGAATGGCAAACGGTATCCTGGCGGCAACCAGATTTTCCGTTTCCCACGACTGTTTCAGATGCCCATCATCGCGGGTATAGGCGGAAATATCGCCAAAGGTGGCAATAACACCTTCCAGTCCGTCCGGCGGCTGGACGCCGTCGTGGGTATCGCCCGCTGCTACTGCATTTGTCCGTACCATTATTGTTCCTCCTGACATATCTGTCTGACCGAATGGCGATTTGATCCCCTGTGCTTTTCAGCAGCCTCTTCCAGCCTTTTCAGCAATGTCGGCCGACTGAGTCCCAGCATCTTCGCCGCAATGCTCTTGTTTCCCTGCGACAAGGCAATCGCCTTTTCCACCAGCAATGCCTGAACCTCGTATATGGTCGGAAAATCGCGAAAAATGCCATGCAGGGCAAACTGGTTGATACCAATCTTCTGTACAATATCCCTGCGGGTAACAGTTCCGGGAACAAGAGTCGGAAAGTCATCCATTTCCAGAGTTCCCGTGAGATTCCGGGTCACGCCATTATGAACCATATTGATCATTTCCCGCACATTCCCGGGAAATTTGTGCGACATCAACGCCTGGCAGAGCTCCTTTGACAATCCGGGTACCGGACGCCCCAACATCTTTGCGGCCATTTCCGCAAAATGTATCGCTATCGGAACTATGTCTTCAGGGCGTTCCCGCAATGGAGGAATGTGGAGCGCGTGGGCACTTATCCGATAGTAAAGGTCGCTCCTGAAGACTTTTGAAGTAAGCAGGGATTGAAAATTGGCGTTCGATGCGGCAATTATCCTCGCATCGCTTTTATGCAATGCATCGGAACCAAGACGGTAGTATTCGTTCTGCTGCAGCAGGCGCAATAATTTTATCTGGGACGTTTTACTGAGATCGCCTATCTCATCAAGAAACAGAGTCCCACCCCTGGCCAGCTCAATCAAACCATCCCGGCTTTCGGTCGCGCTGGTATAGGCGCCTTTTCTATGACCAAACAGGGTATCCGCAAGCAGGGTATCGTCCAGACCCGCCACGTTGACCGTCACCATTCGACCTTTGAGACCACTGCATTTATGAATTGCCTGGGCAATCAGCTCTTTTCCCACCCCGGTTTCACCGGTAATCAATACCGGCTGACGCGAACTCGCCAGGGTTTCGATCACCTTGAAAATCGACAGCATGTGATCGCTGCAAGTAACTATGTCACTGAAATTGTTAGTGTTAATAAGTGCCTCTCCCAGCATCCAAGGAATAATTCCACACATAAAAACAAAAAACGCCCAACTTAAAACAAGTAGGGCGCATGAGAAATCTCGCCCTCTTTAGGCGGCTCGACTATCCTTCCTTGCGGAGTGGGATTCGGTAGCTTTGCGTCGCCGGATTACTCCGGGTTTGCCATTTCACAGAAGAGGGTATGTTTTAATAAATAAAGTACGTCACACAATTCAAATGTTAATTATTAATTAATTTGTGCAGTATAAGTATAACGTGTTATGAAGCGTTAGAAAAGTCCGATAATTACTGATTTATTTGTAAGTATTTTTCTTACAAATGCCTACCCGATAAGCTTCATCGCAATCGTAATTGCATTGTCGAGCGTGGCTATTGCGAAGACAACCAGCCGGGCGTTTTTCACATCCTGCTCCACCTGTCCCGCAGCTTCCTTTGCGGCATCAACAGCTGCAACAAGTTCAGGGATCACGCTCTCAGCCTCCGCCTGCCAATCGGCAAGCTCTTTATTTATCAGCTTGTCGATCTCGTCCTGCAATAGATCCGCACGGAGCTTCGCATTGGCGGCGCCGGTCCTGTCGCCCGCATTGCGAAGAATCACGCAAAGTATCCGGGCGGCTCTCTGCACATCATGCAAGGCTTGAAACGCACTGTCGGCTCGTTCATTGGTCATACTGGTCATATCGGAGTGTCCTTTCGCGAAAGATGGGTATCCCGGTCACTCAAGCTTATCATAAATGCTTTTCAATCTTTTCCCTTCTTCGTAAAGGTTCTTGATCGCCTCGAATCCGGCGGGTTTTTTTTCTACGGATTTCAGCAACTCCCGATGTCCCTCCGGCAGGGTTTCGTAGACATTTTTAGCGGTTTTCAAGGCATGAACCAACGCCAGATAATCGCTGTCGAGTTGAATCAGATGCTCTACGGCTGTTCGTGCCTTCACATCGGTACTACGTTTTTCCGGAACGATCCGGGAGAAGGCGCCCTCCAGTGCAAGCGCCTTGACACCGTAATCGGTGGCAAGCGATTCATCCAGAATCAGCAGCATTGTGAGACATTTCTTGCAATAATCGTCAATGGCTGCCTGGTTTTCCGTCATAATTTTAACCAGCGCATCATGCTTTTTACCGTCGATGATCAACTGTGCCACTTCAATACTTCCCACGGAGAACAGAGGAACGACCGTTCCGGGAACCTGTGCGCCAAGTTTCTTGATTACGGAGTTCAGACCGGCATCGGTATCTTTTGCCATGGCGTCGAAGGTTTGCGGATTCAGTACCTCGCTACCGGCCAGCATCCCGAGAACTGTTACATACTTTTCCATGGCCTCGTTCAGGCTGGAGAGGGTTACCCGGGCATCTTGCAGCAGGAAGAATGTCGGTTTGAGGGTCACGCCGCCCGTCTCCGGGAAAGAGACCGTAAATGGGCTTTTCCGGTCGAGAAGCGCCGTATTGGCAAGGTTAACGGACCCATCAAGAACATTTTCTATGTATCTGTCGCGCGACCATTCCATATCCTTACCCAGAACCTTGTCCAAACCATCCCCCGCTTCCTTCACCGCTGCGGCATACTGCCGGAACGGATGCGGATCTACCGTCGCGCACCCCGCCAACAGCAGAATCAATCCGGCAGTTGTTGCATAACGGCATACCGTTATTTTCAATCGGTTGCGGTTCACAGGTTTTCTCCCCTTTATCGTTTCCCTTCTTATTTCCGCACCGTCCAGAAATCATCCGAAAGATTACGGTCCGCCAGATAGGCATACGGCATCGTGAAGTATCCCTGCTTGCCCCAGTCCGGTCCCCAGGAGTTGCGGACGATAAAGCGGCCGGCTTTGTCGTCGTACCCAACCGCCATAACGGCGTGACCGCCGAGTGGACGCTCCTTTGCGGCAGGAAGGTTTACGACACCGTTCCTGGCAACGGCTGCCGATTCAAACGCATCATATACCGTGAAACCGAAAACAAAGGGGTAACCGTCCGCCAGACAGGCGCGCATCTCATCCACACTGTTCAGGCGGTGGTAGGTACTGATAGTGTGAGCGGCAGCCTGTTTATAACAGACGGCGCCCGGTTTTCGGGTAAACCTGGTAATTACGTAGGGCCAGGCAGCCTCACTGCAAACTCCCTGCCTGGCCAGGACCTTGATGCCGTCACGCAGCGTGGCGCCACTGTCGCTGTTTACCGTCCCCTCGATAGCCCGTTCGTTGTAATAGACGAACAGCCGTGAAAGGTCGGCAAAGGGGACGGTATTCACCTTTTGCTCAAGAAATTCCAACGCCCCCACAAGGGCATTGGCGGTGCAGCTTCCCAGCTGCCCCTGATCCTCAACCGCAGAGCAGAGCGTGCGCAGGTCAATTTTGTCCGGCAACAGTGCCGGAGCACGCATCAGAGTTGCGTAAAGCAGGTCGCGATGATCCGGAAGATCCGGACGCCATCCGTACGTGCGTTGGGCACTCTTCATCTTTTCTGGAATTGTTGCCATGCATTGCCCCCCATTTTATAAATTATGTATTATGAAGGTTGAAGTATGAATTACTCATCCTTCAACCTTCATCCTTCAGGAAAAAAATTGTAAACTTTTTTACACTTTCACCTAAAAAACCATATAACTATTTGATTTATATAACTTTATAAAATTGTAAACTTTTTTACACCTCGCACAAAAATATCGCAATTTACCATTAATTTTATACAGTTACATGCAGTGTAAAAAAACTGGCACCCCCCTCGCTCTCACCAACTCCTGCGGCAGACGCGACCTGACAACCATAAGACCCTGTAAACAGCATGAGTGTTCCGGATCGGATATAAACTTCCTCCAGCGCCTGCAACGCTATATTCTTCATGGCACGCAGCTCTTCTCGTTTTAATTGACGCGTCAGTGAGGTGAACATGACGACATGGAACATGCTGACAAGAGCAACATGCATGCCCGAATAGTACTTCATATTGAAAAAGGAACAAAGAAGGGGGGAATATTTTACCGTGGGAGGATTTTCGTTCGGAGTGGCAAAGGGAGAGATCAAAGGAGCCGCCGAAAAGGGCACGTTGATCCGGAATTGGAATAACCCGCTATTCACCATCCTCATAGGAATGTCTTTCAGCAGCCTCTTCCAGCCTTTTCTGCAATGTCGGCCGACTGAGACCCAGCATCTTCGCCGCAATGCTCTTGTTTCCCTGCGATAAGGCAATCGCCTTTTCCACCAGCAACGCCTCAACCTCGTATACGGTCGGAAAATCGTGAAAAATACCGTGCAGGGCAAACTGGTTGCTACCAATCTTCCGCACAATGTCCCTGCGGAGAACTGTGCCGGGGACAAGAGTCGGAAAGTCCTCCACTTCAAGAGTTCCCGTGAGATTCCGGGTCACGGCATTACGAACCATATTGATCATTTTCCCGCACATTACCGGGAAAGTTGTACGACATCAACACCTGGCAGAGCTCCCTTGACAATCCGGGTGCCGGGCGTTCCAACGTCTTTGCGGTTATTTTTGCAAAATGTATCACTATCGGAACTATGTCTTCAGGGCGTTCCCGCAATGGAGGAATGTGGAGCGCGTGGGCACTTATCCGATAGTAGAGGTCGCTCCTGAACACCCTTGAAGCAAGCAGGGACTGGAAATTGGCATTTGACGCGGCAATTATCCTCGCATCGCTTTTATGTAGTGCATCTGAACCAAGACGGTAGTATTCGTTCTGCTGCAGCACGCGCAATAATTTTATCTGGGATGCGTTACTGAGATCACCTATCTCATCAAGAAACAGAGTCCCTCCCCTGGCCAGCTCAATCAAACCATCCCGGTTTTCGGTCGCACCGGTATAGGCGCCTTTTCTATGACCAAACAGGGTATCCGCAAGCATGGTATCGTCCAGGCCCGCCACATTTACCGTCACCATTCGACCCTTGAGACCGCTGCACTTATGAATTGCCTGGGCAATCAGCTCTTTCCCCACCCCGGTTTCACCGGTAATCAATAAGGGCTGGCGCGAACAGACAAGGGTTTCGATCATCTTGAAAATGGCCATCATGTGCTCGCTGCAGGTAACGATGTCGCTGAAATTGTCCGGGTTCACAAGCGGTTCTCCCAGCAGATACCCCGTAAGCTTTCGATTGCGTACGACAAGTTCCCTGCTGAGAACCGCATTTTGGACGATGGAAACAAGCCGTGTCGTGTCGAGCGGCTTGGTTATGTAATCGTATGCCCCCTGTTTGATGCAACTCACCACATTTTCGAGATCGCGTACGCCCGTCATGATAATGACCGGTATGTTTGGATGAAGCCGCACGATTTCGGGGAGCAGATCCGCACCGGACGGATCCGGCATGACCCAGTCAAGCAGCACAACGGTATGAGTGCCGGTTGCAAGTGCCTTCAGAACTTTGGCACTATCCTGTAGTGGCGTAATATTGGCAATTCCGTGCGCAAGGAGCGCTCGACGCGCCCCATCGAGAAACTCGGTGTCATCGTCAACGATGAGTATGGAATGCCCCGGTTCGCAGTAATTCGATTGCACCGTATCCATCCTCCCGGCAGTTCTTATTGGCATAATCGGACCACATCGGTTCAACCATTTGTATACACGGATGATGCCAATATGAGCAGGGGCGGCTACATAAAAAATGCTTTAACGGTAGCCCAAACCAATACACCAACGGTTACCAGACCACAGAACAGCGCCAGCGCCTGATCGGCGCGATTTTCGCGCCGGCGTTCGTTATAGCCGACAAGCGCCGCAATGATAATGCCGCCAATGATCCCGCCGCCGTGCCCCCAGTTATTTATCCCCGGAAAAATCAGTCCGAAAATAAAGAGGCTGACAACCCAGCCGCTCACCTCCCGGTAGACAGAACTGCCATGGGCCCCTCCCCTGCTTTTCCCATAATAGAGCAGAGCGCCGATCAGGCTGCAGACCGCCGCCGAAGCGCCGATGGTGAACGATACTCCGGCACGATAGGAAACGATATAGCCTATCACTCCCCCCAGAGTATAGATGGTAAACATGCGGCTGGCGCCAAACTCGCCGGATGTCAAGGGTGCAATCTGCCGTAACGCCATAAGGTTGAAAATCAGATGGAGTATACCGCCATGAAGATAGTTGGCACTGACGATGGTCCAATACCGCCCGAAATGATCAATCGGGTACGTTCCGGTTGCTCCCAGCAGCATCAGGCTGGTCTGTCCCGGAGAAAGAAAACTTCCGGTATTTCCCGTTTTGATACTCAATATGAGCGAAATCGCAAAGAACAGGATGTTGGCCGTGACAATCGCTTTGACCAACCAGTCACCCTCCAGGGCGCCTCGCGACCAGTTCATAAATTGCCACCATGGCGCAGTGCGACCGGTACCGCACCAGGAACAGACAGCCTCTTCACTTCCAACCAGGCGTCTGCATCGCGGACATAGGATTGCCCGTTGAGTCATTTGAATACCTCGCACTTTTCCGAAAAACAGCATTAGAATCAATCGTAGGTCAGCAATTGCAGGTAGTCGGTTGGTTCATTGATCGTTGACTTCACATCGCCCTGAGAGTCTCAAGCCACTCATGAATGAAGAGATCGATATACTCCCGGCTGATGGCGCTGGAATGCGGCGTGATCAGCACGTTACGCTGTTCCCAGAGCGGAGAATCCGGGCAGAGCGGTTCTTTTGCAAAGACATCCAGCCCCGCGCCCGCAAGGGGGCCACTCCGAAGCGCCATGACAAGGTCTTCTTCCCGGTAACAATTACCGCGCCCCAGGTTGTACAGGTACGCTCCCGGCTTCATGGAAGCGAAATGCCGCGCCGTGAAGATTCCGTCCGTTTCCGTTCCACCCGGCAGGAGTAACACCACATGGTCCACAAGGGGAAGCTCCTCTTCCAGCCGGTCAAAGGTGATCAGCTTGTCCACGCCGGGGTAGCTCTCAATTCCCGTCATGCTGCGCTTGACCCCGGTTACCGTCGAGCCGAAGGCCTTCAGCAGCCCCGCCGTTGACCGCCCCAGTGCGCCACACCCGATTATCAACACGCTCTGGCTGAAGAGGCCGACGCAGTCGCAATAATCGAGGCGGCCCCATATCCGGTTATGCTGATCGGTAAGTGACCTTTCGCTCTTCCGGTTAAAATAAAGCATCATCGACAGGAGGCTCTCGCGCATGATGCGGCCGTGAAAGCTGCCATAGCAGGTTTTCACCCGGCCGGACGGATCTCCGGCAACCCAGTCATGTCCGGCGGCAGGGGTAAAAAGAACCTTCAGTTTCGGGGCATTTGGGTACCAGTCAGGCTTGAATACCCACGTCAGCACACATTCCGCTTCAGGGAGTTTTGCCATAAAATCATCGCTCTCTTCGGCAACGGTGATACGCACATCCGGGAGCGCCGCGCGAATGAGCTCCCTGTGACGTGGTTTGAATGAGAAGGCATCCACATTGTTGTGAAGATGAATGAGGAGATTGTCAATTTTCATCCGTTACCCCTTATTCGATACGGATCATTTATAGAGAATTACCTGCTGCCATCCGGCGCCGTTCCGGTTGTGCCGTTTCATCCCAACTTTCGCTCCAACCGTTCGACGACCTCGGCTACGGTGGCTTCCCGGTCATCCCCGTACACGGTAAAATACAGATATTGCCCCGTGTGGTGAGACCAGTAGATGTTTTCCACCTGAAGCGGTTCAAGCAGGGAATCAATTTTTTCGGGAGAGATGAAGGGGTCCCCGTCAGGCCACTTTCTGTCCAGCCTGGCCTGCTGGGCATCCGTCAGGGGTATCCGGTATGTAATCGAATAGACCTCTGCCTTCATAACGGTTTGACAGAGGCGTTTGGCCCGATGGTGACTTGTTTTTCCATGATCATTGCCAAGATGCTGTTCTCCCTGCTCCCCAGCGAAATTCGCACGATGTTCCCATCGCACAAAGAGGGTCAGGCATGTTTTGCCTAACCCTTCAGCACCTTATCCACGCGTATACCGCGCGATGACAAACTGACATTACCCAGATTACATACCTTTCATGATCTTTTCACGCACTACCAATGATCCGCTCTACCAGTTCCAAATGACTGGTAACCTTATCCAACAAATCCTCACGTTCCGGAAATCCACAATCATTGCCAGCATCGTCATATCTAAAATGAACCGCAAAAATGGTCAAATCCGGAAGCTCGGAAAAGCGGAGCAATCCACACCAAGGGCCTTCAATGAGACGAGAAGCAGCCCAAGGTCGTGAGTAAATCCGTATTTACCGCCAAGTGCTGAAATCCAGGCTTTCAGTGCCTTTTCGGCTGTTTGTTGCGCATGAAATCCGAATATTTCATAAGCAAAGACATCCGAATCCAGCATACCGCCAAGCGCCTTCAGATCACGCTTGGCAATAACGAGCATCTGGCGGGCGTGGTCAAGGTCGGACATACAAATCCTTCCCTTCACGCAGTGCATGGGAAATAACATGGTTTACGGAGTTGCGCCAGCGTTCAACCTCATCAATCGAATAGACCAAGACGTCCTTTGCTACACCAAAACCGGCAAGCACCCGATTGATGCGTCCTGTCTCACTGTAGCGGCTTCTTCCCGTACCGAACGGAGTATCCTCAATAACCAGCAGATCAACGTCCGAATCTTCATGAACCTGACTGCGAGCCGCAGAACCAAAAAGGATAATTCGCACCGGGTTGACCTCTTTGACGATGCACTCGGCCATTTGGTTTATTATGGTGTCGTTGACTGTGGCCATGTACTTGCTTCCCACTTTCAGTTTTTTGTTCCGAATCAGATCGCATTTCTGTGCGATAGTTTTGTCAATTCGCAAAGTATACATGGTTAGCCCAGGCATCCCAAGTCAAATTTTATTTTCACTATTTGCACGTATTATCTCTCCACAACCTCAAAAGCTCATCCACTCCCTGCAGGATCATATGTGGCCGGCGTTTCTCCGGCAGATGCATAAACGCGTCTTCCGTCCCAAGACCGGAGGTGACTGCAATCGCAAGCGAACCGCCACGATGCGCCATTGGAACTTCCATTTCCGGATCATCTCCCACCACCGCCAGATCCTTCAAACGTACGCCCAGGCGCCAACCGGCACAGCGCAGCGCCTCAAGGGACGGTTTGCCGACAGTTATGACACGGCAGCCGGTCATATCTTTGATCATCGCGGACATAATGCGCGAGGGGGCCAACCCCTTGCCGGTTGCGGTGGCAAAGAACCGTGTCTGCGAGACGCTGTACATCCTGGCGCCGCCCCATACCGCATGGCATGCCGACTCCAGTTCGGCCATGGTGCATTCCGGGTACCACCCTGCCAGGACCGCATCGGCCAGGGGTTTTCCCGTGGGCGGCACGAGCTCGATGCCGGCCTCCTCCAAAGGGCGCTTCACCCCATCGCCGCCAAGCGCCATGACCCGCTTGTAACCGCAACGCCGGAACAGCTCGACACAACTGCTGACCGGCGTCATCATGCAGCCGTCAGGAAGGTCGAACCCGACCGTACGCAGCGAACCGGCATAATCCTGCGGTGTACGCGCAGTGCCGTTGGTGAAAACAACAAAAGGGATGCCGCTCCCGGTAAGCAGCCTCATAAGTTGGGTCGCCCCGGGCAGAGGCTTAAGACCATGGTTGCGCTGATCTCCCAAAACCAGTGTCCCGTCCATATCGAATACGAAACCACGAACCGTGTGGAGCCGTTGGAGCAGTGCATGCGATATCGTGTGTGATGACATTGTTAATCGCGCCCATAGAGCGTGACGACACATGCGCCGCCCAGCCCCAGGTTATGCTGCAGCGCAATGCGTACTCCTTCGACCTGCCTCTGCCCCGCCTCGCCCCTCAACTGGGTCACCAGTTCGGTGCACTGGGCAAGCCCGGTCGCGCCCAACGGGTGCCCCTTGGACATCAGACCGCCGGACGGATTGACAACGTGTTTCCCGCCATAGCTGTTGTCGCCGAGGTTGATCATCTCCTCTGCCCCCCCCTCGGCGCAGAGGCCGAGCGCTTCGTACGTGCAAACTTCGTTGGAAGTGAAGCAATCATGTAACTCCAGAACTTTGATATTTTCAGGGCCAATACCCGCCGCTTCATAAACGTGCTGCGCAGCCGCTTGCGTCATATCAGCTCCCACCAGACTAATCGGGTTCCGATTACTTCCCGCCGCATCGGTCGCCATCGCCTGGGCGAGAATGGATATGGCGCGTGCGGAACCATGCTTCCTGGCAAAGGCTTCACTGCAGACAATCGCCGCCGCGGCGCCGCACGATGGCGGACAGCATTCCAGCCGGGTCAGGTACGGGGAAAATACGACAGGGGATTGCAAAACCTCTTCAACCGTCAGCGGTTTGTTAAACAACGCGTAAGGATTGTTCAGCGCATGTCTGCGCGTCTTTACGGCCACCTTGGCAAAAATATCCGGATTGGCGCCGGTCTTATCAATATACGCGGTGGCAGCAGCTCCGAACAGACGCAGCGCGTTTGTTGCCGGGGCCACATCCGGCAGCACCGCCTCAAGTTTATGCTCCAGATCCATCAGAGGAGAGGTCCGGTCGTCCCAGACCGGCCCGAGGGCGCCGGGGCGCATCTCCTCGAAGCCGACCGCCAGAGCGCACTCGACCGCTCTGGAGAGGACCGCCTGCCTCGCCAGCATGAGAGCGGATGACCCGGACGAACAGTTATTATTGACGTTTATTATCGGTATGCCGGTCATGCCGACCCGGTACAAAGCCGCCTGCCCGCAGGCACTATCTCCGAACACGTACCCGGCGAAGGCCTGCTGAACATCACCATACGCGATACCGGCATCAGCCAGCGCTGACCGTACGGCCTTACCCGCCATAATTTCATACGGTTCATGTGCGCCCGGTTTTGCGAACTTGACCATGCCGACACCGAGTATCCTGACGGTTGCACTCATTATTGAAGTCTCCCCATGCTGTTAGTCCGATTAACGAGCCAGATAACCGCCGTCAGCGGCATAATAATTACCGGTAATGAAACTGGCCTTATCGCTGCTGAGCCACACTACAAGCTCGGCAACCTCTTCCGGGTCTCCGATACGATTCAAGGCATGCATTGAACTGAGATGGTTCCTGACCTCTTCGGGGAGGTTATTGACGAGCTTGGTTTTAATGAACGCCGGACCAACCGAATTACAACGGATCCCCTTGGTGCCGTATTCGAGGGCAACGTTTTTGGTCATACCGACAACCCCATGCTTGGCGGCAACATAGGGGGTAATTTCTTCAAGCCCGACCTGCCCCAGAATAGACGCTATATTGACGATGGAGCCGCCACCGGTTTTCAGCATGGCGTTGATCTGGGTCCGCACACCATAGAAAACCCCCGTAAGGTTGATATCTATTACCTGCTGCCAGGTTTCGGGTGTGTGGTCGCCGGTGAGACGGAACTCGCCGCTGATTCCGGCGTTGTTGCAGGCAATATCGAGACGGCCGAACTTCTGGCACGCTGCGTTAACCACGGCCTCGTGATTCTCCAGGCTGGTCACATTGAGGTGCAGATAGATGGCCTCCCCTCCAGCCTGATTGATCATCGCTACGGTTTCTTCGCCCCCCTCATCATTACAATCGGTGACAACTACCTTTGCGCCCTCCCGGCCGTATACAAGCGCGATGGCGCGCCCGATGCCTTCGGCGCCTCCCGTTATCAGTGCTACCTTGTCCTTAATCAGCATGATGTTCTCCTTTCTCTTTTTGGATTTATTGTTACGGCGTCAACCGATACGGATGACGATGAAGCGGTACATTTTTCAGACAGCGCCCCCCTGCGTGAGTTTAAACAGGCGAGTAAGCTCGTCCACCGCCACGCGGGCGAATTCGGATGTGTAAAGGTTCAGGTCGACTTCCCTGATCGCATCCTTGTTGACCAGTTTTTCGCGCAGACGGGTGACAAATGCGGCATCGGCCTCCGGATCAAACATCGACCGCCCCTCCCTGTTGATTGACGACCACCCCTGAAGCGGGATCAGGAAGGTGAACGGCCCGGTGGAGTGGTTAAGCCGTTCGGCGATTACATCAGCCGCCTGACGCAGTTCATCCGCCGTGGTGCGCACCTGGGTGCGGAAAGAGTCCTGGACGTACTGCACGCGGTCTTTGGTCGCCTCCAGCTTGTCCGTGCGCCCGCCGTAGCTCAGAAAATCAAGGCCGCAGGGAGCCAATACCACCGGAATCCCCTTGCGCACCGCCGCCATGAGGCGGTCCGGCCCTGGATCGCGGTTGCCGCCGAACAGATGCTCGGTGATGCCGCCGGTACAGAGATCGAGCACCCCCTGGAACATGCCGTCGCGAATCATATCTTCCATCCCCTTGTCACCTTTGCCCTGGGCATGGCAGACAACGGGAGCAAAACCGGCCTCTTCGAGCATTCCGAGAGATGTCTGCGCCGTCATTTCGGAAAACCCGAACGAAGAGACGGCGATCACCGGTCGATCAAAGCTGAATTCCGTACCGAGCGTTATTTCAACCATGCCGCAGATGGCGCCCACCGCATTGGTAATCTGCGCTTTCAGCAGCGGGTTCATCTTGACGATGTCGAGCACCGTGTTATGCATGGTAATGTCACTCGTGCCGACACATTTTTCGGTATAGCGCGGATTGGATGCCATCGGGGTAGCCATCAGCTTGGGCATACCGAAGGGGAGCTGCTGCATGACGCCGGTGGACACAAGGCTGGAGGTAGCCCCCCCGATACCGATTACCCCGTGGGCCTTCCCCTCTTTGATAAGGTCAAGGACAATCGCCGTCGCCCCTCTGATCTGGTTGTTGGTAGCCGCTTCCCGATCCGTACGATAATACTGGCGCACGGTTTCAATCGGCAGACCGCCCCGCAAGGCCACATCCTCACACCTGATATCACCGGGGACCGGCGGTGGCTCCTCCATGCTGAAATCCAGCAAAATGGCGTTATGTCCAAAGCGACGGATCAAATCAGTAACAAAAACGATATCTTCCCCACGTGTATCCAAATTGCAGATTATTACGATGCCCTTCCTGATTTTCCCGGTTTTACACATGGTTGGCGCTCCTATTACTCCGTAGTTCCAGGCGGAAATCCGGTTTTTCGATAACGATATCCGATATCGCGGAAGATTGTTGCAGGCCGCGCAGCAGCTTCAGCATCGGCTGAATGTCCGGGTTGTAGTGCCGCTTTGCCGGTCCGGCAGCTACCATGGCGTTGACTTCCTCGGCCGGCATAGTGGCCCGCAGCAGGAATTCCTCGTCGGAAATACCGGACGGAAAACGTTTACGCAGTTCGGACAGTGTCGGCGCCGTCGGTTCAGCCATGATCTCTTTCGCCCGTGGCCGAGAGAGGATGCGGTCCTTGACATCCGGATCAACCGGCTTTGTCGGCCTGCCAAAACCACCAAGCACATAGCGGATTACCTGGTCGGAAACGTTGTCGTACCGTTCCTTGCCGATCACGTTGTAGAGCGCCTGCGAGCAGACCATCTGGGGAAATGGCGTCACCATGATCGGATAGCCGAATTCCGCCCGGACCCGGCTGGACTCGGCCATGACCTCGTCGAAGCGGTGCTCCAGCCTGATCTCGGCAAGCTGCCGTCTGGTCGTGGCCATGACGCCGCCTGCTATCTGATGTTTCAGGAACGATGCGTCGTACTCCTGCGGCACGCCGACCGGTCGGTCTTCCGCTTTGGCCAAACGGGAGAAATAGTTGGCAACCAGCGCCAGCGCCCGGTCGTCGATATCCACCGTATGCCCCAGTTCGCGCAGGTTGGCCACAACGCGCTGGGCATTGGGGAGTGAAGAACCGTTGGCCAGCGGGCCGCAGGCAACCTGCAGGGCCGACACACCAAGTTCGGCGGCAGTCATGTAACTTATGGCGGAAAGCCCGATCGTACAGTGGGAGTGCACTTCAAGCGGTTTGCCCCCCAGTCGGGCGAGGATCGCCGGGATCAACGTGCGCGCGCGCTCGGGTGTCAGGAGCCCGGAAGGGTCCTTGATGTAGGCCCGGTCGATATCGGAACAGGTGGCGATCCGTGCGGCAAGTCCGGCGTAGAAGGGGTCATCGTGCACTTCGCTGATGGTATAGGTAAGGGCGGCGATAATCTCTTCACCGCCGGCCTGGCGCATCATGCGCGCCGATATCAGAATGGTCTCGATATCCAGCATCGGTTCGAGGACGACAAAGCGGGTGATGCCGTTGGCCACCAGCCGGTCGTATACCAGCTGCATGAAGTCGGGAGATTGCATCTCCCATGAGAAGAAGCGCAATCCGGTGCCGATCAGCTGCAGTCTGGTGTTCGGCATGGCCGCATGAGTCAGGCGAATACGCTCCCACGGATCTTCCCGGTGAGTTTTTACCGCCATGCCCATGGAGGTGCTGGAGGTGAAGTCAAGAGCGCGGAAGCCGACGCGATCCACGACAGGCGCAATCTGGAGAATCTGTGCGGTATTGAGACCGATAGCGCCCCAGAGACTCTGATTACCGTCCCGCATGGAAACGTCGATAAGTTGGATATCAGCCATTGAAGCCTCCTGCTGCAATCTTTTGTTCGAGGAAACGGGGAAAGTAGGCCGTGGTGAAACCGCCGGCGGCGAACTCCGGCTGTTCCATCAACTCCGCGTGCATCGGCAGATTTGTCGTAATCCCGCCTATTTCGCAGCGCGAAAGCGCCCGGCTCATCAGCTCAACTGCCGCGGTGCGATCTGTGCCATGCACAATCAGTTTTGCCACCAGTGAGTCATAGTAGGGGGGCACCCTGGCCCCGGCCTGTATATGCGTATCGACGCGGATTCCCTCACCGGTAGGAAAGAGGGCAGTGGTCACCGTACCGGGGCTCGGCCGGAAATCTCGTGTCCAGTCCTCGGCGTTAAGACGGCACTCGATGGAGTGGCCGGAAAGTACGACGTCCTCCTGGGTAAAGCGCAGCGATCGTCCTTCGGCAACGGCAATCTGTTCAGCCACCAGGTCGAGACCGCAGATCGCTTCGGTAACCGGATGCTCGACCTGGATACGGGCATTCATTTCCAGGAAGTAGAAGGTATCACGCTCACAATCGACCAGAAGTTCGACAGTACCCAGCCCCCGATACTTCAAATGCTTACCGAAGGCGACCGCCGCCCGGTGCATCTCTTCGCGGAGCGCATCGCGCAGATTCGGAGCGGGTGCTTCCTCGACGAGTTTCTGGTAGCGACGCTGAATCGAGCAGTCCCTGGTGCCGAGGTGAATCATGTTCTCGCCGTCGCCGAGCAGTTGCACTTCCACGTGGCGCCCCGATGAGACGTAGCGTTCCAGATAGACGCGCGGGTCGCCGAACGCGGCCTGCGCCTCGGCCATGGCCATGTCAATGGTTTCCACGAGTTTGTCCGGCTCATGAACCTGCTTCATGCCTCGACCGCCGCCGCCACCGACCGCTTTGACCAGTATCGGCCAACCGATCTTTTCCGCGACCACCAGCGCTTCTTCCATGGTGCCAACCTCACCTCCCGGCACTACGGGCAGACCGGCGGCAATTGCGTGACTGCGGGCTTTCAGTTTATCTCCAACCGCATCCAGTTGCGCCTCGGTCGGTCCGATGAAGATGATACCGGCTGTGGCGCACGCTTTGGCAAGTTCCTTATTTTCTGAAAGAAAGCCGTAGCCGGGGTGGATCGCATCGGCTTTTGACGCAACAGCGGCAGCAACAACAGACGTAACGCTCAGATAGCTCTCCGATGATTTGGCCGGGCCGATACAGATGGTATGGTCCGCCATCCGCGCCGCCAGCGAATCAAGATCGGCTTCCGAGGCGGCCAGCACCGTTTCAATGCCGAGTCGCTGGCAGCTGCGCACGACCCGAGCCGCGATTTCACCACGGTTGGCAATGAGTATGCGTCGTATGGTCATACTCCCTCCGGTTGAATGCGCATCAGCACTGCGTCGTGATCGGCAAATTGGGCGTCATCAATACATATCTCGACAACCGTGCCACTGATGCCGGCATAGACCGAGTTCATCAGTTTCATTGTTTCTATGATGGCAACAACCGTGTTCTTTTCAACTTGGCTGCCGACCTCGACAAAGGGGGGGGAACCGGGTTTGGGTGAGCGGTAAAAGGTGCCAAGCAGAGGTGTACGCACATCGAAGAGCCCGTCAACGGACGCGTGTGTGGATTTTACCGTATCCGGAGCGCTTGCGGCAACCGATGCGCCTGCCAATGGTTCAAGCAGGTTCGGTGCAGACAGCAGTTGTGATGACTGAGTCCACTCACCGTCGCCAGAGCGACGCAATGAAAGTTTAAAGTTGCTGGTCTGAAGATTCAGCTCGTTAAAGGAAGATACGTTGGCAAGTTGCAGAATATCCTGTACGTCATCGTTGGTAAGTTTCATGAACAACCCCTGTTCGGATGTGGTTAAATCTGTTGTCGTCCCTGCCTGCGGCGTTTCTCTCCGGTGTATCAGGACTACGCAACCGGCGGCTGCCGGAACGCAAGCACCCGTTCGACGATGGCATCGGCAAACTGCTCGTCATTGATATGATACGGAAACTCGCTGACCGGCACCCCTGCGGGCATACGCTTTTTGAGATGTTCGGCAAATACCGGCGGCAGCGACGGATCATGCAGATGTCCCTGCTCGCTGTCGTGAGCGGAGAAACCGAGTAACGGGATGAAGAATGTAACGGGTCCCTTTGCCTCTTTGATGAGTTCGGCCATATGCTCGGCAACGTGTTTGAACTCTTCCGCTTCCGAGCGCACCGCTGTCAGGGCGACATTGTGGATATGATACCGCTTGCCCGGAAAACGTGCATGGGCGTCATCAATTGGTCCGGCAACCAAAAAGTCGATGTTGCCGGGAGCAAAGATCGTCGGCACTCCCTTTTCGAGTGCGGCCTTGCAGCGGTCCGGTCCGGCGCTGCAGAGCCCCTGGTGGAGAAAATCATTTATCTCGACCAGTGACAGGTCAACCACGACTGAAACATCCTGTTCCTTGACAACTTCGTCCATAATTATCCCGCCGGTACCCAGCGTATGAAAGACCATTACTTCAAAACCCTTGTCCTCCAATGATTTACGGACCCGTACGCTGCATTTGTCCGTGGTGCCGAGGGTGGAAATAACCACCAGAGGCTTGTCCGAAGCGACCAAACTCTTGTAGCCATGGGCCATACCGGCTACCGCCAGGGCACCGTTGCGGAACACGCTCCTGGTAATGGTGTTCAGACCGGAAATATCGCAGACCGAGTTAACCATCACGATATCCCTGGTGCCAACATACCCCTTGGTCATCCCGGAGGCCATTGTCGAAACCATCACCTTGGGCAAACCAAACGGGAAGGTGCGCATGACGGCTGTCCCCAGCGCTGTTCCCATGGAGCCTCCAACCCCGAGAATGCCACTGAGGCCGATGCGCTCATGCAACGCATGGGCACATTTGATAGCCCCTTCAATCATGACGGCCTGGCATTTACCCTCATGGTTGAGGGCGCGAATTTCCGAGAGGGTTTTTCCCGCCGCCGCGGCAATCTGGTCCGGCGTGATCGCGGCTCCGCCATCGATGGTGTTGCGAATGCTGGCGTCCAGAAGATAGACTTCGATGCCGCTGTCTTCGAGACATTTTGTGACGAAACCAGTCTCTTGCTCCTTGGTGTCCAGCGTCATGATCAACAGTACTTTCGGTTTACTTCCCATAAAACAATCCCCCTGTTTTCGAATTGGTCATACCTATTTATACACCGTCTCACCATCTTCATTTTTGACAACCGTGTGGAATATCCCCGGGATCGGGGTGATTTTTTCCGAACAGCTATCCGGAAAAGCAAAGCGAGCCTGCCAGTGAAGACAAAAAAGCAGGGCATACATGCCTGGATACCGGCTCTCCATGTAGTCAACCAGGTCATCGCCCACCTTCGCCTCTGCCAGGGCATTGTCGAAATCATCAATATAGTTGAGCATGAAGTTGATAACCGTATCAGGGTCGGTGGTAAATTTTTCCGGCGCGCAATGCCCCGGAACCACGATGAGCGGCTCCATGGCCCGCAGCTTTCTCAGATCGTCCTTCCAGAGTTGACGCCGCGGCGCGTCGCTTTCAATCATCCAGGGGTGGGCTTGATAAAAAACCGTATCCGAGGCTATGGCCGCACGGAGCGAGGGGATCCAGACCATTGTTTCGTTTGCTTGGTCGGCCTGCCAGCCATCCGAAAGCTCTATGGCATGCCCCTCGATTTCCAGATGCCCGCTAACGAGCGGCATGGGAAAAAGCAACCGGTCGGGAACATTTGTGCCGAAGAGCTTGCCCCACAGTTGGACCTTGTCGTCCGCACTGTAGACCACATCTCTGGTAACACTTTGCAGTGCAACTATTCTGGCTTCCGGAAAGGCATCCTGAACAATTTGCGAACAGAAATGGTGGTCCGGATGAAATTCGGGGATAATGACGTGGGTGAGGTTCCTGCCGGTCTCCAGAATTCCGGCTACCAGGCGATGGGCATCGCTTTTCAGGAAGGCGGTGCTGACCAGAATGGCATCACGTTTTCCGTAAATAAGTGTCGAGTTCCCGTTAAAGGCATAAAAACTATGGAAAAACACCTTCAGTTCCAGGGCATCGGGATCAGCGCTTGTAATGGTGACTGGGTTGTGAGGGATATCGGTCGGGTTTGTGCCAAAACAGATTTCAGGCGTGTTATTGCGTTCCGCTGTCATGTATGTCTCTCCTTGCGTTGTTTGTTGTTGTACAATCCGGATTTTCCCGCTTCAACTTCACTCTCCGTACACAGCCGATCCCATCAGGATATGGAACTCCTTTACCTTCGGAATCCATTCTTTCAGAAAATTCTGGAACAGCTCACCGGCGGCGTCCCGCTTCCACTCTTCGATGCTGGTGACATCAACGATGCCGACATACCCGTAAGGAATTTCACCCTTCTGGGAACCGGTAATCCGCACCAGCGTAAAACCGGTGCAGGAGGGGAGACTTCTGATCAGCGGCCCCTTCTTCTCCTCGCAGTACTGCAGGTACTCTTCGTCCGACACTGTTTCCTTAAGATTATACAATATGATTTCCTTGGGCATCGCTCTATCTCCTCTCCGGCGGCAGGTTATGCGGCAGGCTGCTTCAGATTGCTCTTCAAAAATAGTGACAATATGACGCCGACAATTGACGCCACTGAGATCATGCCGATTGCCATATAAAAGTTACCCGACGTGCCGATGGTCATCCCTCCCAGATACAATCCCGCAGCTCCTCCAAATGTTCCGAATCCAAACCACCAGCCAATCATTCTGCCGACAATGCCGGGAGGGTAATGCATTGCGATGAAGGCACTCAAGGATGGCCCCATGAAAGGGATTCCCCATCCCGAGATCAACAGGCAGAGCGCCAGCACGGCAATACTCTTCGATACCGCCGGCAACAGGATCAAAATGACGCATGCCGAGAGCAAAAAACCGACGATTGCCGCCACTCTCGAATCCCCTTTCGCAATTTTGTCAAAGAAGATGCCTCCGGCTATCGTTGCGAACAATCCTACTATCGTTACTGCAATGGATAATTTTCCCGACAGTGCCGCCCCGAGTCCGAGTCCCATCGGCGGGTTGGCGGCCAGGTACGGGGGAACCAGGTTGTAAAGACAATACATCGCCCAGGCATTACAGAAGACGATGAGAGACCCCAACCAGGTAACCGGACAGGCAAGAGCACCCATAAAACTCATCGTTTCGGGAGCCGGACCGGATGAAGACGGAGCATTCCCGCCGATTGCCGGAGGGCTCTTTCTGGTAACCACAATTGCAAGAAGAATCGCGATCCAGCCTGGAATTCCCAGAATGAACACCGTTTTCTCCCAGCTCCCCGTCATCCCGAGAACGGCCGGCGACGCACACACACCGATTGCACAGCCAAGGGATATGGAACCGATCAGGAGACCGCTGGCCATCCCGTGTTCTCTGGGAGGGAACCAGAGTGCCAGAATCGGACCGATTGTGGCAAAAACGAATCCGACCGACGCCCCTTGAACCAGGCGGGCCAGCATGACCGCCGTAAAGCTGTCGCCGATCCAGGGGATCAATACCGTCGGTACGGTTGAGCAGAGAAGGCCAAGGACAAAGGCGACGGTTATGCCGAATGTGTCGCAAACGACCCCGCCCCAGATCAGCACGCAGGCAACAGACAAAACAAATCCCATCATGAGATTGGTGGCGGCGCCCAGCTCGATATGCAGTTTTCCGGCAATCTCACCCAGAATGGGAGCATACGCGATCATATCGATGTATATCGAACAGATAGCCAGACATCCAGCCAACAATACCAGCCACCGGTACCCGGTGTGCTCTTCTACTTGTTCCATGTGTCACCTCGCAATGTTTTATCACAAACCGTAAGGACAATTTTACCGAAATGGGAGCCGCCTGTCTGATATTCATACGCCTGTTGTGCCTCCTCAAAGGCGAACGTGCGGCCGATGACCGGTTTGAGACCGGTGCTGTATACGGCGCGGTTCATCGAGGCAAATGTCTCGTGGGAACCGACGTAGATTCCCTGGAGCCGGATCGCCCGCCCGATGATCGAACGGGGATCAATCTGCCCTGCCCCGGCAACCACACCGATTATCGCGATGAATCCCCCGACTCGCACGGACTTGATCGACTTCTCCAACGTTCCGCCACCTCCTACTTCCACCACAATATCAACCCCGCGCCCTCCGGTCGCCTTCACAACCTCCTGATCCCACTCCGGCGTCGTGCGGTAGTTGATCACCGTATCCGCGCCGAGCGCCTTGGCGCGCGCCAGTTTCTCATCGCTGCTCGATGCAATGATCACATGCGCGCCATGCAGTTTGGCGAATTGCAATGCAAAGAGCGAAACCCCACCCGTGCCGAGCAGAAGCACGGTATCGCCCGCCCGTACCCGGCCAGCCTCCACCACCGCGTTCCATGCGGTTACCCCGGCGCACGGCAGAGTCGCCGCCTCTTCATACGTCAGATGGGGGGGAGTATGGATAACGCCCCCCTCCGGAAGAACGACATATTCCGCAAGCATCCCGTTAACAGAGCCGCCGAGCGCATTCGCGGAGAGCTCGGCGGAGATGGCGCCTCCACTCCACCCCTGAAAGAAGGTGCCGGCCACACGATCGCCTATTTTGAACAGGGATACGCCCGCGCCAACAGCGACAACTTCGCCCGCGCCATCCGAGAGAGGAACGATGGATGAGTTCGTCCCTACCGGATATCTGCCGCCGGCAACGAGCAGATCGCGGAAGTTCAGCGAGGTTGCATGAACCTTTATTTTTACTTCTCCAGGCCCCGCTTCCGGTTCCGGGCGCTCCGAAGTCATCACCAATCCATCAGGCCCGATCATTTCCTTGAGTTCGTACGCTTTCATGATGAATTCCCCCTAACATATGGTGGCGTTACTGTAAATGGGCCGAAATAATCAGTTCAGGCTCGGTACAGGCCTGAATATCCTGCACCGTGTAACCGGGAGCAACCTCGACCAGCAGCAGCCCGTCCTTTGTGACATCCATAACGGCACGGTCGGTAATGATGCGGTGGACAACCCCCTTGCCGGTCAGCGGCAGTGAGCATTTGTTAAGGATCTTGGTTACACCGTGCTTGTTGACGTGGTCCATGATGACGACAACGCGTTTCGCACCATACACCAGGTCCATCGCACCTCCCATACCCTTCACCATTACGCCCGGAATCATGAAGTTGGCCAGGTCTCCATTGGCGGCAACTTCCATCCCCCCCAGGATAGCCAGATCGATATGCCCGCCGCGAATCATGGCAAATGATTCGGCGCTGCTGAACAGGGCCGCGCCGGGCGCCATGGTGGTGTACTGCTTGCCGGCATTAACCAGATCTATGTCTTCCTCTCCCTCCGCGGCTGGAGGCCCCATCCCGAGAAGGCCGTTTTCAGACTGGAATACCACCTGTTTTCCTTCCGGCAGATAACTGGTAACCAGCGTTGGGATGCCGATTCCCAAATTCACATAAAAGCCGTCTTCAATTTCGAGCGAAGCACGCTCTGCAATCTGATCTCTTGTCCAGGCCATAGCATCGTTCCCCTTTTGCATAATGTTGGTTATCGTTGTCGCAGGCCATGCAGAACCGGGCCCGCGCGGATTTACAGTTTTCCGGTATCGATTTTTCTGTGCTCGATAATGCGCTGCACATAGATACTTGGCGTGTGAATCTGCTCCGGGACCAGATCGCCGATTTCCACCAGTTCCTCGACTTCCGCGATAGTCGTTATGCCGGCGGCGGCCATCATCGGATTGAAGTTCATTCCTGTCCGCCGGTAGATCAGATTGCCGAGACGATCCCCCTTATACGCCTTGATCAGGGCAAACTCCGCCCGCAGCCCGGTTTCAAGGAGATACTCCTTGCCATCAAACATTCGGGTTTCCCGCCCTTCGGCAACAATTGTCCCAGCGCCGGCTCGTGTATAAAAGGCGGGAATTCCAGCCCCTCCCGCCCTGACCCGTTCGGCGATCGTCCCTTGCGGCACAAGCTCAACCTCTACTTCCCCGGCCAAATACTGACGCTCGAATTCCGGGTGTCCGCCAAGGTAGGAGCAGACAACCTTCCTGATCTGTCTGTTTCTCAACAGTATTCCAAGCCCAATCCCCTCTTCGCCGCAATTGTTCGAAATAACGGTAAGATTCTTCACCCCTTTATCCTTTAACGCCTGGATGAGTGCACACGGGGTCCCCACCGGCCCAAAACCACCCACCAACAAGGTTGCGCCATCGTTGATCCCCTCTACTGCCTTTTCAAATGATGTATAGACACTCATGCACCTGCCTCCGGATTTTTTTTTGATATCGCCAGGCTCACTTCGGACGACTACTTAGAACATAGGTAATGAATCCCTTGCTAACACCGTGCCATAAAAATTTATACTGTATTATTAGTGCATTACTGATATATATCCCTCTATCATGAAATGGTGCTGTCACGTTTAGAAACAGTGTAATAAATTGACGAGCCAGAAACGTAATACGACACCGCAGACATACTTTACAATCAGAGCACTCATGAGGAGCGTATGAATAGTACGGCACTGCAACACCGGTTACGTTTGCTGTGTATGATCCTGGTAACGGGATTATTTTTCTGCCTGCCCGCCCGCGCCTCGAATAGAAGCGAAATAGTCATAGGAACCCATCTTCCTTTGACCGGCGTACTCGCGGGTGTGGGACAGGAACAGAAGTGGTCGTATGAAGAGGCCGTCAGGGACGTCAACGCCACTGGCGGTATTTTTGTCAAGGAATACGGAAAGAAACTGCCCGTACGGCTCATCATTGAGGATGACGAGTCAAATGTGAGCCAGTCAGTCCGGGCGGTGGAGCGGCTGATCAAATTTCACACCATTGACATGCTGTTGAGCGGCTTCGCCGAGAATAATGGCGTCATCTCGGCATGCGCCACGGCTGAAAAATACAAGAAGTATTATCATGCATCGATCTCCTGGGGAGCTCCCTGGTCGAGGCATAAGTTCAAGTGGTCCACGCTGTTTTTCTTTGACGTCGAGCAGGGAGTCGCCGTTCCTTTCCAGCTTTGGAACAGTATGCCCAGGGATAAACGGCCTAAAAAACCGGCGATCTTTATTGAGGATGTCGCTGATGGACGCATCCTCGGCGACCTGATCAAATCCGTATCAAAAAAGTATGGATATGAGTTCGCACTTTCCGAAATCCTCCCTTCCGGAGCCACCGATTATTCGGCGCACATCATGAGGGCGAAAGCTCTGGGCGTGGATGCCATCCTTATTTTTGCCGGTGGTACGGATTGTGTCACGTTTGTCCGTCAAATGAGAAAGAACAACTTCAGTGTCGGCTATTTCCATGGCTGGAAAGGCACCTGGTCCGGGAAATTCTGGAAGGATCTGGGAAATGACGCCCAGTTCATTCTCTGCGACGGTTTCTGGTCCATGGACTTCCCCTTCCCGGGCGCTCGGGAACTGGGCGAACGTTACCAGAAGCGCTTCGGCGAAAGTTCGGTCTCAGTCGGATGTACGTATGCCCTCGCTCAAATCCTGTGGCAGGCCATCGAGAAGGCCGGGACCCTGGACGGAAAAAAGGTCCGTAACGCCGTGCTGAATAACCGGTTTGAAACCGTCATGGGACCGGTAAAGTATCAGCAAAACGGAGTCGCAACCTTTGTAAGCACCGCGAACCAGTGGATCAATGGAAAACAGGAGTTGGTCTACCCGTTCAAATGGGCAAAAACATCCGTCAAATTGCCCCCCTCATGGGAAGATCGACACTGATCCGTCCGTACGGAAACAGTTGCAACAGCCCATGTATCGTCAGTACGTTCACGGGGTGTGTATTTTTGTAACACTACATTTCCGGAGTATCACGAACGGTAACACTCACCCCATAACCAAACTTTTATCCGGCCAACCGACCGATTTATATGGCTTGTTGCCCGACCCCACCCACGCTCCTCCCTGATCGCCAGACATCAGCGCCATTGGACTAAGTCGATAGTACATCAATTAAATAAGCATGTTACATGAATTTTCTCCTCACATGCCCCCTGCGATCACTTTTAAACCAACGTTTAATATTGTTGCACGATACCGGCCATACTCAACCAATCGACCATGTATCATACCGTTTTAACGCTATTTTAAGTTTGGCACACTGTTAGCATTATAAGCATATCGGTATTTATTCGACAGACCACTCCACGGCCGCTCAGCCATGGATACGGACAGTGGAGAGTAGAGATGGGCAAGCTCAGCGGCAAATATCAGGTAAGGATTTTGGGTATCGAGGAATATCAGAGTTTGGTTGCATGCCAGAGCGCGTGCCCTCTTGCGACCGATACGAAGCGCTACGTCCGTGCGATCGGCGATGGTGACTACGAGAAGGCCTA
>CAIYZD010000565.1 GCA_903930585.1 uncultured Geobacteraceae bacterium
GCGTGCCGCAGGGCAAGCCAGCTATTACTGACATCATTTCCGGCTGATGAACAAGCATGCTGACAGGTTCACCGCCAGCCGCTACTTGTACCAAATGAACATCCAGAGACCCAAACGTCAGACCATCTATTACTTTGATCTGTACGGGCTGAATACCCATTGAAGTGGCAATTATTGTAATGTAGTTTTCAATCATCTCTTGGCCCTCCATAAAGATAGAAGGGCTAATAGATAACCCTCTTTTGGTAACCCGACTATCCTCTATTCAGGACTCGTGGCTTTGCGTCCCAAGATCTCTCTTGGTTTGCCTTTAACTGAGAGAAAATTTTACTGCAGTGATGCTATACTGGATTCCCGTATATGTTGGTCAATGTAATTTTACCAAATGCGAGCCTCCTAATTTCATTT
The DNA here is from genome assembly GCA_903930585.1 of uncultured Geobacteraceae bacterium. GTDB lineage: Bacteria > Desulfobacterota > Desulfuromonadia > Geobacterales > Pseudopelobacteraceae > JACRCG01. Next base: position 409 of record CAIYZD010000565.1, read on the forward strand.
TAGTTGTTTTTTGGGGTTTTTAACAGTCGGTGTGAGGATGATTATGAAGTAGATAAAAGTGAGACAGTATTTGTAAATTTTATTCCTACAGAAACGAAATTAAAACGGTATTAGTGGTGAATAAAGCGGTACATCAACGAGATAGGGTAACCGGCAATTTCTGTGTTATATTTTCTGCAATGTTTCTTTAAGTACTGAGAGCTTGTATGGTTTCTGAATAAAACCTGATAGTCCTTTACCGGCAAATTTCTGCGTGACCTCGTGTTCACTAAAGCCACTTGATATGATGACCTTGACATCTGATTTTAGTTTTTTTAATTCACGGAAGCACTGTTCTCCATCCATGTGAGGCATTGTCAGATCTAAAATTACAAAAGCAATGTCAGGATTATTGTTGAATTGCTCAACGGCTTCTATGCCATCATTGGCGGTGATCGGTGTAAAACCGAGCTCTTTCAGCATCTCGGAACCGATGCCTCTAACGGTCTCTTCATCATCGACAAGCAATACTTTGCCGTGTCCTTTCCAGTCATCGTGGTGTGTAGTGCCGTTGAAAATTTCGGGAGGTCTATTTGACGCAGGAAGCAGGATCTTGAAAGTTGAGCCTTTGTCAGGTTCGCTGTATACCCTTATTGCCCCTTTGTGTCCACGTACGATCCCGTGAACCGCTGCCATGCCCAATCCTCGCCCGGTGAATTTCGTGGTAAAAAAAGGATCAAACAGTTTGGATAAAGTTGTTTTATCCATGCCGCAGCCGTTATCGGCAATCTCCAGGTAAACATACAGACCACTCATCAGGTTTTCAGCCAGCCAAACATCCTTCAGATAACTCTTATCACAGTCCATACAGCCGGTGGATATAGCTATCACGCCGCTTTTCTCACCAACTGCTTCCGAAGCGTTAATTACAAGATTCATGACAATCTGGCGTATCTGAGTGGCATCGGCTTCTACGGTTGGGAGTGAAGAAGTAAGGTTGAGCCGTAATACCGCCTTCTTGGAGATTGAAACTTCCAGCATGTGCAACATTTCTTCCATCAGGATATTAAGGTCCAAATCCTCAATCACGAATTTGCCTTTGCCAGAATAGGCCAACATCTGTTTGGCCAAATCGGCGGCTCGTGCTGCGGCCTGTTCTATCCTGTGCAGGTTTTCAATAACTGGCGACTCTTTGTTGATTCGCATCAATGCAAGATCGGCGTTACCGATGATGGCCATAAGTATGTTGTTAAAGTCGTGAGCAATGCCCCCGGCCAATACTCCGAGGCTTTCAAGTTTTTGAGCGTGAAGAACTTGTTTTTCAAGTGACTGGCGCTCCTCTTCCAAACGTTTTCCCTCGGTGATATCACGTGTTATTCCAAGTAGCGCAACAATTTCTCCACGTTCATCACGAAACGGAACTGCGTGGGATTCAAGCCAGGAGTGTCGTCCTTTGAGCCCTATGGATTCAAATTCAAGTGTCCCGGAGTTTCCCTGAAAGACCTGCTTTGTGAGAACCATAAAGGCATCTTTATATGTGTCAGTAACCAGAGGAAGTACACATTTTCCCTTTACCTGCTCAAAGGAGTCAGCTTCTATTATCTCCAGTCCTGCCCGGTTCATCATTAACAGGTTGCCGTCAATATCAAGCATTTTGATGCATTCCGGTTCCGAGTCGATAATAGTTTTCAGAAACCGTTCACTGTTAGCTAAAGCTTCACCTCTGAGGAGGAGTTCCGTTTCAGATTGTTTGCGTGCAGTGATATCCCGAGATACGGCAAGCAACTTTTCCGGGTGCCCGTCAGCGCCTTTAACCGGCGTA
>CAIYZD010000566.1 GCA_903930585.1 uncultured Geobacteraceae bacterium
CAATATAACGACAGAGAAAAATCGTCTTGATTGCTTTTCCAAGTTCGGCCAATGCCTTATAGGCCGGATGTTGATTGTTGTTTCGGCAAAACCGCCGTAACAGGCTTTCAGCATCTGCCATACCCATCTTCAGAGCTACGGCGTGCTTTACCATTGTATCCAGTTGTTCCTCAATCAGTTCCCAGTTGATCGCTCTTGCCGCCATCACCAGGTCTATGTTGGAAAAATTCTGGCCAGCGAATGCCTTATACAATTTCTGTTTATTGATTCCTTTCAACCGCGGCATCAGGTCAAATCCCAGCAGTCTGCAAAACGCGAAGGCTACTGCATTCTGTCCATGGCTATCAACAAACTGACGATCAACCTTTTATTTCAGTACAATGCCGCAATACACCCTGGATCATCGCTGCGGCTTCTGATGATGAAACCCGCTTGAATTGCGAATAGATGCACGTGGAATTCTTCTCAACGTGCCAATAAACCATGACTCCTCGACCGCCATAGCGAAGATGCCATTCAGTCAATAGGTTCTGATCCCAGGCTCCGAATTGTTTTGAATCGGCAGCACAAGCAGTTGTCGCCTCTCCCCAAATAGCCGGATGTCTTATTGCCATGGTAGCGTTTACCACTTGTGCAATAGATTGTCGTAATCCCTCATTGGAAATGAAACGCCGGCGAATATAGAGCAAATCTTTATAGTCATCGTCTGGCAACGACTCCATGCTCTTGATGCCGGTATTGGTACCCATGCCAAACAGACTGAGCAAGAGTCTTCGTTGGAGTGTAGCTTTATCCATATGGCTGCGTTCGGTGCCGCTTTGGATAAATCTGGTAAAGCCAGTCCGGAGATCAGTTTCTTTCAGCATGTCAAGAAGGCTGGTCCCTGACCAGCGCTGCGTAATCTCCCGTTTGAGTTTTGCAAGGTTTTCCGGCTCGGCTTGTGGTTCAAAGGGAGTAATTGTTACTCTGCCACCATCCTTGGTTGACACAATCTTTACCTTGGGGTTTGAGGGTATGCTTTCGTCGAGGTTTTTCAGGTGACCGGTCAGCTCTTCCTGTAGAGATACGATGAATGCTTTTGCGTCCATCGGAATCCCAAGTTCTTCGTAGTAGTCGGCTTTACGCTCATCAAAATCCTGAGGCAGATCTTCTTCCGGATTACGATACCGCCGACTGCTCTTCACCCATATTTCACGGCAACGAAGTTGTTCACGCAAGGCTTTCAAAACGCAGATTTCGTAAGGCGCCCGGTTCACCTTGCCATCTTCTAAAACCAGCGGCATCCAGCTTGCGGGTACAATTCCCTTCATCGGAATATCAGAACCTTCCGGAAACACAGGCTTCTTGATATCCATTTGTGACTTTATCAATACCAGAGCTTGCATCAGTGGCTGGTGATGGGTATTTGTGCAGCAGAATTCCAGATTATTCATCAGTTCCGGCAACATCCTCCGGTAGTGGTAATTGTAAGAGCGTTGCAAAGATGTTTTGAGTTTGCCAGAATATCCTGCCCCGGCTTCGACCTCCTTGATTAGTGCCTGAAGCCATTTTTCAGGTACTTCGGGAAAGATAACCTCTTCAACCACTCCTTTGGGGGCTTCTACTGAAGCTTTGGCAATCCGATACAGCTTGGCCATCTTACTGGGGGCCTTCTGCAATGCGTCGCTCAAGCTGTTATCTATGCTGTTTTCAGCTTTTTTACCCATCTTGTGGACGGTCTCAATCAACAGATCGACCAAGTGATCAGTGAGTTCCTCGCTACGACGTAGGAGAAACGCTGCCATCAAGGTGCTACGAAGTGGAATCGCGTGGCGGCGCAGTTCAAAAGGTTCCTCAACAGCGGCACGCTTGGCGTATCTCGCCTGTAATTTGGGTAGAATACCTTTAAAAAGGTCCGCTGGCAAACCTATACTTCTGACAATCTGTAGGCGGACGCCCGCATCTTTTATGCTATCAACCTGCATTCCCGGTTTATTGTAACGAGGCAGGCGG
>CAIYZD010000567.1 GCA_903930585.1 uncultured Geobacteraceae bacterium
ATACGGGCCTGCGATTTGGCATGTCGTCCCTTTGGTGACATCCTGATCCATTCCAGTTCGCGTTGCAGTGTTTTTTGGCGGTCGGACTCCTGCTTTTCCTCATTCGCCAGACGGTTCTGTTTCTGTTCAAGCCAGGATGAATAGTTGCCTTTCCAGGGGATACCTTCGCCCCGGTCAAGTTCCAGAATCCATCCGGCAACATTATCAAGGAAATAACGGTCATGGGTAACGGCGATAACCGTACCCGGATAGTCATGCAGATGATGCTCAAGCCAGGCGACAGTTTCTGCGTCCAGGTGATTGGTTGGTTCGTCGAGAAGCAGAATGTCCGGTTTTTTGAGTAGTAACCTGCATAATGCGACTCGGCGTTTTTCTCCACCTGACAGGACCTTGACAAGCGTATCGCCATCGGGACAGCGCAGAGCATCCATTGCCATTTCAAGACGTGAATCAAGGTCCCATGCATCAAGATGATCCAGCTTTTCCTGAAGGAGAGCCTGGCGATCACATAATTTTTCGAAGTCGGCATCCGGCTCGGAAAATTTATCGGTTATGGCATTAAATTCGGCCAGCAGGTCTACGGTTTCCTGAACCCCTTCTTCGACAATTTGCCGCACCGTTTTGGTCTCGTCAAGGCGCGGTTCCTGCTCAAGATATCCGACAGTGTATCCCTGCGACAGTACTGCCTGCCCGTTAAATTCTTTATCAATTCCCGCCATGATACGGAGCAGGGAAGATTTTCCGGAACCATTCAAGCCTAAAACGCCGATCTTTGCGCCATAAAAATAGGATAAGGAAATATCCTTGATAACCGGTTTTTTGTCGTAGAACTTGCTGACACGCATCATGGAATAAATAATTTTATTCGGTTCTATAGCCATAGATCCCCCTGCTTGCTTAAATGTAATTATTTCCTTTTTACACGCCGGTTACCGCTGATGTCAATCGCTTTGGAAATTACTTCGCAAGCAATCGCTTGACAAACGGCAATTATATGGATATTGGTTCGACACTATTTGTACTATCTACGTGCTACTGAGGAGGGCAGAATCATGAGTATAGATGTTCAAGATGCGATCAAACGCTCCATTCAAACCGAAAAAAATGCAATGAATTTTTACCAGCTAGGCGCTCAGAAGATGGAAAACCCCAATGCGCGACGTACATTTGAACTGCTTGCAAAAGAAGAAAGGGAGCATGCGACTCAATTCTTCAAGATTTATCAAGGTACTGATATTCCTTCTCTTGACGAGTTTCTGGATGCTCCTCTGGACAATGAATCCAGCTGGATTTCCACGATAGGCCGCCTGGTTTCTGCCGATTTCAGCGAGCAGAAAGCGCTTGAACTGGCTATGGAACGTGAGAAAAACCTTGAAGAGACATTATTGGAAACCGCTGCAAAAATGACTGACCCAGAAATAAAGGCGGTATACGTGTTAAACGCGAAGGAAACCCATCATCATTACGAGATTATTGAATCGGAATATGCCCATTTGATGGGCATGGTTCATGAAACCGATATTGATACGTTTGTCCGGGAATAACGTAAATGGGGAGCCGGGGCGCCTCTTGAGTTCCCGGCTCCTTACGGTTCCCATTGACTGTTCCCCTAACGTTTGTACATGAAAAAAGGTTGTGTATGATAGCAGTTCCGCCACAGATATCCGTTCTGGTCCTCGGAATCGGTAACCTTGTCATGAGTGATGATGCTGTTGGTGTTCTGGTTGCACAGAGGATTCAGGAGCAGTACCGGTTTGCGGATAACGTTGAAATTGTGGATGGAGGCACGTTGGGGCTGGATTTACTCCCCAAGCTTGAAAATATAACAAACCTTATCATGATTGATGCGGTCGAAACCGGCCTGAAGGCGGGAACGTGTGTCCGGTTGTGCGGGCAGGAATTGCCTATTGCTCTGCAGACGAAGATATCACCGCATCAGATGGGACTGAAAGATCTGCTGGCAGTATCCGAGTTGATGGGGCATTCACCAAAAGAGATGGTACTGATCGGCGTGCAGCCAGGATCAATTGAAATGGAATTTGGACTGACGGCTGACGTTGAAGCTCAACTTGAAACACTTGTATCTAATGTCCTTGATGAATTGACTAATTGGGGAATTATTGCGACACCTGTCTAAGCAAGTTTCTTTCTCATTTCCAGGATATTACCGCCATCGGACCGGGTGTAATTAACCGTGTCCATCAGTGATTTAAGAATAAAAATACCGCGACCTTTTTCTTCCATTTCACCGGAAGTAAAGCAGGGGAGTGGTACGGCATCCAGATCAAAGCCCACGCCGTTATCATAGATTCGAACAACCAGAACTTTATTGGAGACGTTGATTCTCACATGAATATCTTTGTCCGGATTGGTGCTGTTTGCGTGTTTAATGGCATTGACCAGTCCTTCCGTCAGCACGACTGCCAGCTGGCTGGATAAGGTTTCACGAACCTCTTCAGGGCAGTCGATTTCATGCGCAACTTTTTCACCAATTTTGCCGATCATACGCAAGTAGCCGGTGTGGCATGGGAGCGATATATCGATGTCGATGTCGTTTTTCATACGTTTCCTGCCACGGTGCCTGTTACCGGATTAATGGAGCGACTTAGCTGTAACTTTGCAACGCGTCATCAACCGTTGTAAAAATATCAAAGACCCTGTGGAGTCTGGTCAGCTCAAACATGGACTTTACTTGTGACTGCAAATTTGACAATTTCAGACTCCCATGTTGGGTAGATGCGTTTTTATACCCGGAAACCAGAACCCCCAATCCCGAACTGTCGATAAAAAGTACCTCTTTAAGATCGATGACCAGATCTTTTGTGCCACTGTCGAAAAGATGTCGCAATTCAATTTTGAGCTCTTCAGAGTTGTTTGCATCCAGACGGTCTTCTCTGACAAACAACACGGTAACCCCCTCCGCATGTTCCGATTTTATTTCCATGTTGATCTCCGTTTCTCAGAGTATTTTTATTATTATAAACGATATATCATCCTGGTGATTTTGAGAACCGGTAAATTCGTGTATCGTGGCATAGAACGAATCGATCATCTCACTGGCTGCAAGATGTTTGCACGTTTTGAGATGGTCGTACATGCCTGTTATACCAAACATCTCACCTTGTCTATTGTATGCCTCAGTCAGGCCGTCGGTGTAGAATAGAAGTACATCTCCCGGAACAAGTTCAATGCTTTTCTCATCAAAAGCGACGACTTTATTAACTCCCAGTATTAACCCTTCTGCATCGAGTTCACGAGGGACACATTCACCTGCGCGGAGAAGAACCGGGTGATTATGACCGGCATTCGCATAGGTGAGTATACCGGTTTCTGCATCATATTTTGCATAAAACATGGTGATAAAAAGTTCGGCCCGGGACAAATCGTCGTATAGTTGAATATTGAGTGTCTCCAGTACGGTAGATGGATTGCGAGCGGAGGCGGCCTCTGCTCGCAATAGCGTACGCACTTCCGACATGATCAGAGCCGCTCCGACGCTATGTCCGGAAACATCGACAATAACGATATCAACGATCCGGTTACTGCGGAGAAAAAAATCATAATAATCTCCTCCGACATGGGCGGCAGACATACAACGACCGGCAATATCGACACCCGAAATGGATGGTGCAAAAGCGGGCAGAAAGGATTTCTGGATCTGCTGGGCAATTTCCATGTCTCGAGTGATTCTTGCTGTTTGCAGAAGCGCCGCTTCTTTCTGACTACGTTCGAGCTGCTTGGCATCAATTTCCTGCACGATTGTCATCGCCTGGGCAAGCTGACCGGCAAGACTTGACAAAAGCTCGACAAATTCCCTGGTAAAGAGACCGGCAATCGATTTTGAAAAGAGTGACAGGATCGCCAGGACCGGTTCCCCTTCCCGGTAGATCGGTATATGGGCACAGGAAACAAATCCTTCCGCCACGGTCTGATCAAGCGCAGGAGTTGTTCGCTCAAGGCGTAGATCATTGATAAAATGTGCTTTTTGATCATCATACCCTAATTCCAGCAACGG
>CAIYZD010000568.1 GCA_903930585.1 uncultured Geobacteraceae bacterium
AAAAAGGTTATGCAAAGTTGGATATTATGTAAAGTTGCGGCATTTCAGCATGCCGTTCAAGCAGAACCGGCGCTAGTAGAGCTTTACATAATTTTTCTGTTTTGGCAAGTAAAGACAGAAAACCAGGTTACAATGTTAGTTACGGAGCAACAGCTCCACGTCTCAACCATTGTAACAAAAGGTGTTTTATGAATGACTCATTACTTGTCCATCGTCCCCAAGACCTCCAGGAAACTGCATTTTCAAAGACAGTAGACTTGCATCAACTAATTGAAAATGTTATTTCTCAAATGCGTGCCCAGCGATATTCCGAAAGCTATATAGACACTTGTCACACGGTATGGAAGAAATTGAAAAAATATACTGGCGATTCAGTTCATTCGGTGGACTACACCCCTTATTTTATACGCCGGTTCATGCTTGATTCACTTAACTTCGGTTGTGATTCTAAATCGAAAAACCAGTGTAAAAGTGACATTCTGGCGCTTAATATTCTTTATAATTATCTTCATTTCGATCGGGTCTCATGGCGCAAACCACCGTATTCGCCGGTTTTCACTGAATTGTCAACCAACGTTTTTAACGATTACCTCCGACACCTTACAACATTCCTGGCTAGGACGACCATAGAAGGCAAACAGCTTTTTCTGTCAAGATTTGATGCTTTTCTTGTGCAGCACGGCATCCATGACTTCTCTGAATTGACCCCATCCATTTTTATTGATTTCTTTAAATTTCTGCCTGGCCCGTGTGCCTCGAATATAAAAGCCACTGCCGGCACTCTGCGCGGTCTGTTCAGATACATGTATGAAAAACAAATCACCGAACAGGATTTCAGTGTCTATGTCCCAAAGATACGCATGGTGGCGAACGCCACGGTGCCCCCAACGTATACAAAATCGGAAATAACCACATTACTCGGCAGTATAGACCGCGGCAACCCCAAAGGCAAAAGGGACTATGCCATGCTTCAACTGCTTTGCCACCTCGGCTTGAGGACATCAGATTTGCTCGGGTTGAAGTTTGAGAATCTGAAATGGGAGAAAGGCACCTTGGAATTCAATCAGCAAAAAACGGGAAAATCGACTGTTTTACCTTTGCTCAATGATGTTGGAGATGCCATCATTGACTATCTCAAGCATGGCCGCCCGAAAATAGATTCTCATTTCGTTTTTCTGCGTGCCATACCTCCATGGCACGAACTTGAAAAATCAACCATTCATTACATTGTGCATAATCGTCTAAGGGAGGCAGGAATAAAAATACCTCCTAAAAAACAACATGGCGGCCATTCATTGCGCCACAGTCTTGCTTCGCTTCTACTTAGCAATGGCACGACATTGCCGGTAATTTCCGAAACTCTCGGCCATGTAAATACTCAAACAACTATGCATTATCTGAAAGTCGATATTAAGCAACTGCGCGGTTGTTCTTTAGAGATGCCTATAATTTCGTCAATATTGATGAAGCAGGAGGTGAAAAATGCGCAGTGACGAGACCCCGGCATTTTATTCAGGCGATCTTGCACCATTCATGGCCGAATATATGCAGTACAACCGCAAGCTTGGCAAAAAATACGATTGCGTGCCATATTTGCTGGTCTCCTTCTCCGCCCAAGTCACGCAAAAAGGAATTCCAATAAATGGGATTAACAAAAGTGTTGTCATGGACTGGGCCACTGGAAGCCAGATACCTCCTAAGCTCGAAAATCAGCGGCTCTACATTCTTAAGCAGTTTCTGGTTTTTATGCAACAAAAAGGATTTTCAGTTTATATACCGCCCAAACTCAAGTTTGTCAGGAGTGGCTTTGTTCCATACATCTACACACGAGGAGAGATCGCTGCTTTTTTTTATGCCTGCGACACTTTTAGAACAAAGACAGAGCGGTCCAAAACGCCAACTGTAATGCCATTGTTGTTTCGAATGCTGTACTGTTGCGGTCTCCGCGTTTCCGAGGCCACCAATCTAAAAATACGCGATGTCAACTTGTTAGACGGGATACTTGCAATAAGGCATGGTAAGTTCGACAAGGATCGCCTAGTGCCAATGTCGGCAGATTTGTTATGTTACTGCCGGAGATATTACAAAGAAGTCCATTTGGTGTCCACCGAGGATGCACACTTTTTCACAAAACGGGACGGCTCCCCATATTTACGAGACTACGTGCATGACTTCTTCACGAAAATACTCTGGAACGCTGGTATTTCCAGAGGCGGACGCGGAGTCGGCCCGCGAGTACACGATTTTCGCCACACATTCGCGGTATATGCATTGAAGCAGATGCATGACAACGGCATGGACATATACTGTAGCCTGCCGTTGCTTTCGACCTATCTTGGACATGCATCCGTAGCGGCAACCGAGAGATACGTCCGGCTGACACAAGAAATATTCCCAGAGATAGTTTCGGAAGTCAGTTTAATCAGTTCATACGTTATACCGGAGGTAAAAATCAATGAAGAAACCAACTGATTTTTCATACTTGCTCAGCAATTTTCTGACTAAGTTCCTGCCTTCCGAGAGGGGGCTAAGCCATAACACTATAAGCTCGTACAGGGACACTTTCATCTTGCTTCTCAAATATTTCAAGGAAGTTCGCGTAGTTAAGCCGGAACATGTAGCTCTGGCAAGCCTTGACAGACAGACGGTATCGTCATTTTTAGACTGGCTTGAAAATGCCAGGCTGGTCTCTGCGAGGACACGAAACCAAAGGCTGGCTGCAATCCATTCATTTTTCCGATATGTTCAAGAGGAAGATCCGTCGTTTCTGCATGAGTGCCAGAAAATTTTGGCAATACCATTCAAAAAAACGCTTGGCAGAAGCATTGCTTATCTCTCGCTTGAAGCGGTTAAGGCTATACTTGCACAGCCCGAAACAACGACGCCAGAAGGACGTAGAGACGTAGTGATGCTTAGCCTCATGTACGATACCGGCGGACGCGTACAGGAAATAATTGACTTGAAGGTTCGGGACATTCGGACCGATGCCCCGGCGACAATAAGACTGACTGGCAAGGGGAATAAGACAAGAATCGTTCCGCTAATGCGGCCAACGGCAAATTTGGTCAGGTTGTATATTCAAGAGAACTCATTGTTCACTTCGGATAAGCAGACGGCTCCACTTTTCACAAACCGCATGAATCATGTCCTGACGCGAGCCGGTGTAACGTACATTCTGAACAAGTATGTTGTTGCAGCGCTCAAAGTCACTCAAGAATCGCTTCCCGACAAAATATCCCCTCATGTGTTTCGCCATAGCAAGGCAATGCATCTACTGCAAGCAGGGGTTAATCTTGTGTATATCAGAGACATCTTGGGACACGTTGACTTGCGAACCACAGAAATATATGCACGGATAGATGGGAAAATGAAACGTGAGGCTTTGGAAAAGGCATTTGATCCCGAAGCTACTCCGGTTATTTCGTCCTGGCAACAAGACAAAAGTCTGCTTGCCTGGTTGCGTTCTTTTGACAAATGATCCGCACCGTTTTCTTGAAATTATTATGTAAAGTAACTTTGCCAATATTCTAGGCAAAAGCGGCATGCTGAAATGCCGCAACTTTACATAATATCCAACTTTGCATAACCTTTTTTATGTAAAGCTTTACATAAAAAAGGCCGTATCGAAAATGGAATCGGTTATATAAAAGGTAATTTTATCACCG
>CAIYZD010000569.1 GCA_903930585.1 uncultured Geobacteraceae bacterium
AAAACCAACCGGACGACTCCGACACCGATACAGGCAATTGCTCCCGTTTCACCCGCGAAAGGGGCCGTACATCCGCCTGAGACTACCGCAATCAGCATCACCACGGCGCCACCCTGTACAGTTGCACGCGAAATGGTAGAAAAACTGGGACTGATGACACCCTCACCCGCATCCATTCAAGAGACCGAAAACGTAAGCGCGGTTTATGCCGGTCGCACCGTCACTATCATCTGTGGACTCTCCGGCGCTGAACGGTACACCTATGAACGCTTGCTGGCAGACGGCAACACGCAGCTCCTGGTTTATGAAGAAAACGAATCCGCAGAACGCGTTGTGGAGAAGCTGGCCGGTGAGTTGGGACTTTCGTACCGAAAACAGATCGCCGGAGCAGACGTCGCGCACACGACCTACACATTTAGCCCTTTCGGTGTCAGACTCCAGGATTTGCAGATGACCATTCTCCCGGCTCAGCCTCCACCTCTTGCACCTGATAATGCCACGTAACCCGAACCGTAGCTGTTGACGTCGCATCGACCCGCCCCAGTTCCGATGCACACACTCCCGCAATCCAGACAAGCTCATCACCGCATAGCAGGAACGGAATATGCGCCCGTTCAGTGAGCGGGATCTTTTTGTCGATAAAAATATCCTTCACCTTTTTTCTGCCGCTCATACCAAACGGCATCATACGGTCGCCGGACCGGAATGTGCGGACTAGCCAGGGAAAGGGGACCTTGGCACTATCGAAATGGGCAGATTCGGGCTCAGATGAAAGCGTGGACAAGCAGTGAGCATCAACAGTAATGACTCCACCGGAAGGAAGCGGATACCTGCCAGGTCCCGGAATCATCAGTTCAAAACAAGCTTCAGGCACGTCTATGCATGTTCTCATAAGAGAGAGAGCATCATATGCTCTCATGGCTGTAACGGCATGCGGAAGAGATAGTCGTACGTTGGGGCGCTCAGAGTCGATCAGGTCGCAAAGCGCCTCAATATGGCGCTGACTCACCCCCTCCAGAGTGCCGGTAAGCAACTTGAAGGCATGGCGGAGGACTCTGCGCCGGAGGGCGGCATCAAGCGCAAGGAGTTCTCCGACCCGGCAGATAACCTTCCCCTCCACTATTTGGCAGGACTCAGCTATAACGTCTGCGGTCAATTCGCCCAGAAGCGCTTCATCATCCCTGATTACCGACGCCGTTGCAGCAAGGGTGGAGCGGATGGCAGGATTGTACTCCTCCAGCAGCGGCAGCAGTTCATGCCGGATGCGGTTACGCAGATAGGCGGTATCGCTGTTGCTGGCGTCCTCACACCATGCAAGACCGCGCCTGAGAAGGTACTGCTCAATCTCCGTGCGGGAGATTTCCAGCAGCGGACGGATATAGTCACGTGCATTTCGATACGCCATCCCCGATAATCCGGTCATGCCCGAACCGCGCAACAGACGCATCAACACGGTTTCAGCCTGATCGTCGGCATGATGGGCAAGCACCACCGCTGCCGCCCCATACCGGTTGCTAATTTCATCAAAAAAATCTATCCGGACATGGCGGGCGGCATCCTCAAGATTCAGCCGTTCTACCGAAGCCAGGTTTCTGACATCGCAACGCAGAGTTTCAAAAGGAATACCGTACCGGCCTGCCATCTCCCGACAGAATGCCTCGTCACCATCAGACTCGGCACCACGCAGACAGTGATTCACATGAGCGGCGATCAGTCGTAGCCTGTAACCGGGAAGGCGGGAGAGCAAATCCAGCAGGGCGGTGGAGTCTGCGCCTCCTGAAAACGCCACAACCAGCGTGTCGTCCGGCCTGAAGAGCTGGTGTCTGCGGACCGCACGTTCGATGCGGATGAGGAGCACGTCGGAGATAGTCATCAATAATAGTGTAAAAGTGAAAAAGAGTTAAGCGCCCATTTGAGTACAAGTCGTGTCATAGCCAGCGTTTTTTCCGGAAGTATGCCACCATCAGCAGCGCCGTGACAATCATTACCACCCAGAGGATGTAATAGCCGCTCTGCCACTCCAGCTCCGGCATATGTTTGAAATTCATTCCGTATACCCCGACCAGAAAAGTCAACGGCAGGAAGATCGTGCCTACCACGGTCAAAAATTTCATCACCTCGTTGGTGCGGTTACTGAGACTGGAAAGGTAGAGATCGAGCATGCCGGAGAGCAGGTCGCGGTATGTCTCGATTGTGTCGATCACCTGAACGGTGTGATCATACACATCGCGGAAATAGAGACGGGTGGAATCGTGCAACAGCAGACTGTCACCCCGTTCCAGAAACGAAATCGCCTCGCGAAGCGGCCAGACACTCTTGCGCAGGTAGATAACCTCTTTTTTCATGCCGATAATCTGATGGAGAGACTGCTGGTCAGGCGTAAGCGTCAACTCCTCCTCAACATCGACGATCCGTTCGCCAAACCCTTCGAGAACAGAGAAATAACCATCAACAATGGCATCGATCAGGGCATACGCGAGATAATCGGCCCCCATGCCGCGTATTTTTCCCTTACCGCTCCGGATACGACTTCTGACCGAGTCGAATGTATCCCCAGCAATCCCCTCCTGAAACGTAAACAGATAGTCCGGACCGAGAATGATACTAAGCTGTTCCGAGCTGAAGATGCCATCCTCAGACGGTCGGAGCATCCTCAGCACGATAAAGAGATAGTCACCGTAATCCTCGATTTTGGGACGCTGGACTGTGTTGACGATATCTTCCAGAACCAGCGGATGGAATGCGTGCTGTTCACCCAGGGTGCGGATCAGTTCAACGTCATGCACCCCCTCGATATTAACCCAGACAACTGAACCATCGCAGGGACTGTCCAGATACCGGTCAATCTGTTCGAACTGACGCTCCACGATACCGTCCGGCGCATAACCGATGACGGAAATCTGAACCTTTTTGTTCGATTCATCGCCGATATGCACCAACGTTCCAGGGGGCAGACCGTTTTTGATCGAGCGTTTTCTGGTAAAGCGATGACTGGAAGACACAATTGTTTTTCTCTGTTTCATAAAAATCTCATCTCTCTAAATTCATATCCCCAGGATTTCCGCCATATGCAGCAGGTCATCGCTCAATTTTTTCTGCCCGCCATTGACGACCATCTCCAGCAGCGTTGTCGTAAGCGAATTGGCCGAAAGCCCAACCATAACACCTTTTGAACCGGAAAGCAGGAGCTCCACCGACTTCATGCCGAAGCGGCTTCCGAGCAAGCGGTCAAAAATGGATGGCGCACCGCCCCGCTGATAATGTCCAAGTACGGTTACGCGGGTTTCAAAACCGATGGCGTTTTTGATGCCGTCGGCAACTTCCTGGGCATGTCCGGCACCTTCCGCCATGATAATCAAGGCGTTTGTCCTCCCCTCATCGTTCCGTTGCCTCAGTTGGTGGCACATTTCACCAAGGTCGAGTTCCACCTCCGGCACAATGGCAAATTCAGCCCCCGAAGCGATGGCAGCGGTCGAAGCCAGGTAACCGGAATTGCGCCCCATAACCTCTACAATAAAAGCCCGATCATGGGAACTGGCAGTATCCTTGATGCAGTCAACGGCATAAATGATATTGTTAAGCGCGGTATCGACCCCCAGAGCCATGTCGGTATAGGCGATGTCGTTATCGATGCTGGCCGGAATACCGATCACCGGAAAACCCATTTTGTCCAGCGCCCGCGCGCCATTCAACGAGCCATCACCGCCGATCACGATCAGACCTTCAACCTTGGCCTCAAGAAGATTATCCAGAGCCTTTTTGCGTCCCTCTTCGGTGCGAAACTCCGTTGATCGGGCGGATTGAAGAAAGGTCCCGCCACGCTGCATGATTCCGGAGACGGCCTGGGTATTGAGGACTATATAGTCGTTTTTCAGGAGACCGGCATATCCCTTGCGGTACCCGATCATTTCAATATTGTGAGCGATGGCGGTTCGCGCGGCCGCACGAATAGTGGCATTCATTCCGGAACAATCGCCGCCGCTGGTTAAAATAGCAAGTCTTTTCATAAGTAAGTCTCCACGTTATTCAAATGGGATCAATTTATTTCCGGAAAAAGATTTGTAAGCGCCGTGCTGCGATAGTCAAAAATCCGTTTGAGCCGGGGCGCTACGAACAAACGGTTGATAAGGCCTGCCAGCTGGTCATGAAACAGCAGATAATGAACCGTATCCAACATTTCGACGCCTCTTTCAACTTCGCGGAACCGGTGTTGATGATGCCAGAAACGATACGGACCAAAACGCTGCTCGTCAACAAAGAAATAAGGGGTGTCAACGTGAGTAATCTCGGTTGTCCAGGCAACGGCAACCCGCAATAACGGGCGCAGGGTGTAGGTAATGATCTGACCGGCGTAGATCCCGCTCTGAGGCGGCGACGTGATCCGAAAATCCATTTCCGACGGAGTGATCTTTACCAGATTGGCCGGATTGGAAAAGAACCTCCAGGCGGTTTCAAGCGTGATCGGCAGTATCTGGGTACGTTCAAGAATAAACGGTTTCATTTCCCTTGCCTCCGTTTTTTCAACCACTCCATCCGTTCAACAATGCTCTTTTCGTACCCATGCCCCTTCGGTTCGTAAAACGTTCGCCCGGCAAGACGATCCGGCAAACACTCCTGCCCGGAATATCCATCTCCGTAATCGTGGGCATACTGATACCCTTTTCCGTACCCCTGTTCCTTCATCAATTTTGTCGGCGCATTGCGAATGTGCATCGGTACCGGTAGCGCACCGCTTTTCCGCACTTCGGCAAGTGCCGAATCGATACCGACATACGAAGCGTTTGATTTCGGCGACGTGGCCAGATACGTAACCGCCTGTCCCAGTATAATGCGCCCTTCCGGCATACCGATGACCTGGAATGCCTGCAGAGCAGAGACAGCCATCTGAAGGGCACGGGGATCGGCATTGCCGATATCTTCCGATGCCAGAATAATCATGCGTCGCAGGATGAAAATCGGATCCTCCCCCGCTTCAAGCATGCGGGCCAACCAGTAAAGCGCCGCATCCGGCGAGCTGCCGCGGAGCGATTTAATGAAGGCCGAGATGACGTTGTAATGCTCTTCGCCCCCCTTGTCATACAGCAATGCCTTTTTCTGGAGCGCTTCCTGGACAATTTCAAGCGTTACGGTACCGCCCATTTCAAGGCTGTCGCGTGCAATGACAAGCCCCGCCGCGACTTCCAGCGTATTAAGCGCAATGCGGGCATCTCCCCCCGCTTGGCCTGCCAAAAATTCAAGCGCCTCATCAGTTATCGTAAAAGCACGATTACCAAGGCCACGTTCGGAGTCGGAAAGCGCCTGCTGCAGCAATGCACGTACCGCGTCCGGTTCGAGCTGCTGCAATGTCAAAACACGACAGCGCGACAGC
>CAIYZD010000570.1 GCA_903930585.1 uncultured Geobacteraceae bacterium
TATTCTATTGCCAATAATCACCTCTTGCGTAAAAACTTTGCCAAGATAAAGAACATAATCGAAATTCCCAATCTGATTGACATCCAGAAAGATTCATATCGACGTTTTCTGCAACAGGAAGTGTCCGCTGAATCCCGTTTGAATACCGGCCTTGAGGCTGTATTCAGAAGTGTGTTTCCGATCAAGGATTTCAGCGAAAGCGCTTCACTCGAATATGTATCGTACGCGCTTAACAAGCCCAAGTATGATGTCGATGAATGCCACCAACGCGGCATGACGTACGCTGCACCAATGAAGGTTAAGGTGCGTCTCGTGATCTGGGATGCCGGTAAAGATTCCACCATCAAGGCAATCAAGGATATAAAAGAGCAAGAGGTCTATTTTGGCGAGATCCCGCTCATGACCGATAACGGAACATTTATCATTAACGGTACCGAGCGGGTCATAGTAAGTCAGCTGCACCGCTCGCCGGGTGTCTTTTTCGACCACGACAAAGGCAAGACCCATTCAAGCGGCAAGGTTCTCTACTCTGCCCGCGTAATTCCATACCGCGGTTCCTGGCTGGATTTTGAATTCGACCATAAAGATATCCTGTACGTCAGAATCGACCGCCGCAGAAAAATGCCTGCCACCGTGTTGCTGAAGGCCCTGGGCTATTCCGTCGAGCAGCTTCTTAACTATTACTACAAGAGTGAAGAGATTTACATTGGCGCCGATTCCATTACCAAAAGTATCGAACCGGAGCTTCTGACGCTGCAAAAAACAATTGCCGACGTAACCGATCCTGTTTCTGGAGAAGTACTCGTCAAGTCTAACCGCAAATATACAAAATCTTCGATCAAGAAAATGCAGGAGCGTGGGATCAAATCCGTTCCTGCTACAATTGAAGAGATTATCGGCCGTTATGCATCATCCGATATCGTCGACCCGACCACCGGGGAGATTATTGTTGAATGTAATGATGAAATTACTCTTGATCGATACAATGAGATTACCGCACGTGGTGTAGTCAGTTTTAAAGCGCTCTATATCGACAATCTCCACATTACATCATCTTTCCGCGATACATTGCTGATTGACAAGATCAGTTCAAGCGATGAAGGTCTGATTGAAATATACCGGCGTCTTCGCCCCGGAGATCCACCTACCCTGAAAAGTTCACTGGCGCTCTTTGACAACCTGTTTTTCAACCCGGAACGGTACGATCTTTCAGCGGTTGGCCGACTCAAGTTGAACTATAAACTCGGGCTCAAAGTATGGCAGGATTGCATGGTTTTAAATGCACCCTGCATGTTGAGCAACGAAGATGTCACCAGTTTCGAATCTCTCGTAGCACGATTGGTAAGCCCGAACGATCCGTTTTCCCAGTATCTGATAATGAAGCTCCCGTCCGATCTTACCAAAGCTCTCAAGAAAATTGAGGCAGGGCAATCCGTATCCGACAAGCTCAGGGATCAGGTATTACACGAACTCAACAACATTATTCGTGATAATGATTTTTTCCAGAAGGATCTGTTTGCCACCTTCGGACTATCAAAAGCGACGACAAAACTGACCGAAGGGATTGAACAGGGCGGCTTTGACGAGAATCGCAGAATGATTGAAACACTGCGTCGCAACCGGATGGTTTTTGAAGACCTGTTCAGCTCCGAAATTAAGATCGCCGTAAAAAATGATATTCTTGAAATCGTGAGATACCTCATCGAACTCAAGAATGGCCGCGGCTCCATTGATGATATCGATCATCTCGGCAACCGTCGTGTCCGCGCTGTCGGCGAACTGCTGGAAAATCAGTACCGTATCGGCCTCGTCCGCATGGAGCGAGCCATCAAGGAACGGATGAGCCTGCAAGAGGTGGAAAACCTCATGCCTCACGACCTGATCAATTCCAAACCGGTATCGGCGGTTGTTAAGGAGTTTTTCGGTTCATCACAATTGTCCCAGTTTATGGATCAGACCAACCCGCTTTCCGAGGTCACCCATAAACGTCGTCTGTCGGCCCTCGGACCTGGCGGTTTGACTCGTGAGCGCGCCGGCTTCGAAGTTCGCGACGTTCACCCGACTCATTATGGACGTGTCTGCCCGATTGAAACGCCTGAAGGTCCGAACATCGGTCTGATTGCGTCACTCTCCACGTACGCACGAATCAATGATCACGGTTTTGTGGAAACGCCCTATCGCATCGTTCAGGAAGGCAAAGTCACCAACGAAGTCCGCTTCTTCTCCGCACTTGAGGAAGAGGGGCATGCCATTGCCCAGGCTAACGCAGAAGTTGACACAGACGGTCGCTTTATCAACGATTATAACTCGGCTCGTAAGAGCGGGGAATTCATCCTTGTTCATCGTGACGAGATCGCCCTGATGGACGTTGCGCCAATCCAGCTGGTATCGGTAGCGGCGGCTCTCATTCCATTTCTGGAAAACGATGACGCCAACCGCGCCCTGATGGGTTCGAACATGCAGCGTCAGGCAGTACCGTTGCTGCGTGCCGACTCCCCACTGGTCGGAACCGGTATGGAACGCATTGTTGCCCGCGACTCCGGTGTATCCATCATTGCCCGTCACAACGGCGAAGTTGAATCTGTCGATGCGGCGCGCATTGTCGTAAAAATCGATGAAAACGAAATCGATGAAAACGGCACCGGTGTCGACATCTATAACCTGATCAAATTTGCCCGTTCCAACCAGAACACCTGTATCAACAACAAACCGGTGGTGAAAGTCGGCGACAAGGTCAAGCGCGGCGCGGTAATCGCCGATGGCCCTTCAACCGACATGGGCGAACTGGCTCTCGGACAGAATATCGTCGTTGCCTTCATGCCGTGGGGCGGCTACAACTACGAGGATTCGATCCTCATCTCCGAGAAACTAATCAAGGATGACCGGTACACATCCATTCACATCGAAGAATTCGAGTGCGTTGCCCGCGACACCAAACTCGGCAAGGAAGAAATCACTTCCGATATTCCGAACCTTGGTGAGGAAACGCTCAAGGACCTCGATGAATCCGGCATCATCCGCATCGGAGCAGAAGTCAAACCGGGTGATATTCTGGTTGGCAAGATCACTCCGAAAGGTGAAACCCAGCTCTCTCCCGAAGAGAAACTGCTGCGTGCCATATTCGGCGAAAAAGCCGGCGATGTGCGCGACACCTCGCTCACGGTCCCTCCCGGTGTCGAAGGAACCGTCATCGGCGCCAAGATTTTCTCCCGTAAGGGTAATGATAAAGACTCCCGCACCGAGCTGATCGAGAAAGCGGAAGAAGATAAGCTGCGTAAAGATGAGCAGGATGAGATCCGTATTATCCGTGACTCTGCCATCGGCAAGCTGAAACGGCTGTTGATCGGCAAAACGCTGGCGGTCAAACTTGAAGACAGCAAGGGCAACCTTGTTCTCGCCAAAGGAAAGCAGATAACGGAAGAATCGCTGCAATCGCTGGCAAGTTCAGTATGGAGCACCATTTCTGTCAGCGACGACAATGAAACTGATGATAAGGTTCATCAGATTCTCGAAACACTTAACCGCCAGATAGATCTGATTCACAACGTTTTTGAAGACAAGATTCAAAAGCTGAAACGTGGTGACGATCTGCCTCCGGGCGTCATCAAAATGGTCAAGATTTATATCTCCATCAAGCGTAAACTGCAGGTCGGGGATAAAATGGCCGGCCGCCATGGTAACAAGGGTGTTGTTTCCCGCATTTTGCCGGAAGAAGACATGCCGTATATGGAAGATGGACGACCGGTCGAGATCGTTCTTAACCCGCTTGGCGTTCCGTCACGTATGAACGTCGGCCAGATTCTGGAAACACATCTGGGATGGGCCGCTAAAGGGATCGGTTGGAAAATTGAGGATATGCTCGAAAAGCAGACCTCTGAAGAAAACCTGAAGCTGTATCTGAAAGATGTCTATGGTGATGGTGAAGTCTCTGCATTTATCGACAGCCTTGACCGTGCGGAACTGCTCAAGGTTGCCCGTCGTCTGCAACGCGGCGTAGCCATGGCCTCCCCGGTTTTCGAGGGCGCCACCGAAGCCCAGATCAAGGGGATGCTCGGTAAAGCCAATTTGCATTCATCCGGCCAGGTCACCCTGTTTGACGGACGTACGGGCGAGCCCTTCCAAAACAAGGTCACCGTCGGAGTCATGTACGTACTCAAACTGCATCATCTTGTCGATGACAAGATTCATGCCCGTTCCATTGGACCATACAGTCTTGTGACCCAGCAACCCCTTGGCGGCAAGGCACAATTCGGGGGCCAGAGACTCGGGGAGATGGAGGTCTGGGCAATGGAAGCATACGGCGCAGCACATGCGCTACAGGAGTTCCTGACCGTTAAATCGGATGATGTTTCCGGGCGTACCCGCATGTATGAGGCGATCGTTAAAGGGAAGCACACCCTTGAACCAGGTCTGCCCGAATCATTCAACGTTCTTATCAAGGAACTTCAATCCCTCTGCCTTGATGTTGATCTGCTGGAAGGCGAAGAAGAATAAAAGATTTCCTGGCCGGCGCTCTGTAACATCAGACATGCGGCTTCATACTAACGGAGGAAAGCATCGTGGAAGATTATTTCAGCTTTTTTGATAAACCAAAAGATCCACTCCACTTTTCAGCTATACGTATTTCTATTTCGTCTCCCGA
>CAIYZD010000571.1 GCA_903930585.1 uncultured Geobacteraceae bacterium
AATGTCCTGAATGCGGCTTTAAATAGGGCGACCACTGACGATCCCGTTTTAAAAAAGGCACCTTCGCAGCCGGTGTCGTCGACCGAGCGGAAGGCAATTCGGGATATTCTTAGCGGACTGGGAAATACAATCTAATGCTGTCCGACGAGACAGTCATGATAGGATTAGTATCATAAAATACTATCAATGTCAAGTAAAATGCTGATATTACTACATTATTTCAAATCAGACCTTGACAGAACGAAAAAAAGGGTCTATAATAGTAATTGTAAAGCTTGAAGAAGAGCTTTACTTATTCCAGCATCGATTCCGCTAAACTCGATGCCAAGAAATGAGCTACCAGCATAGCAGATTGGATCTGCTGGTAGATAGGCCGGACTGGCTGAATCTCAGTCCCGTTCCCTGAAAACGGTAGAAGTAATTTCCGGGGAAAGAGAAACTTGAAGAGCCGTTGGATATACCGAATCCAGCTGAATAGCCGACTGACATGGAGGTTCGCCCCATGTCGCCAGGGAAAAAGGCCCTGGACAAACGGTTCATTATGAACCACCTACCGCCAGGCGTTGCGGAGGTCACCAAGCCCCTTAGGGGCAACCTGGAGACCTCTTATGCGCCAACAATCACCCTCATCCTCAGTTACAACCGAATCACCTTCAAAAGCCCTTAGTCGTCAAAGAGCCAAAAAGCATTCCCTTATCGATCCGTCTGCTGTTGTAGACAAAGCTCACCAGATGGTGGACTCGCTCTATTTCTCGAACGCCCTGAACATCTCCTGGCACGGCCTGCACAAGTTCGTTCTCGCCGGCACCCTCCCCGCCCCTGTCGTTTTTGGTCTTCGCTGCCATCGCTGGAAGCTGACTGACGTCGAAGCGGTTATCAACGGCACTTGGAAACCCGAAGTTGTCCAGGATGGGGGTGCCATATGAGCACTGCTTCCATCTTTATCACACCTACCCCTGAAGTCGATCTGTCTTTTCTTGCCGGGACAAACACCGCCCGTCTTGCTGATGAGATAAACAGCACGATCAAATCGTTAAGGCTTCCACCTGCCGGACTGTTTCTCGGGATACCTGATGTTGATAAAAAGTTTGGCCGCCTACTGGAGCCTGGCTGTTTGCATATCTGCGCCGCCAGGCCGTCGATGGGAAAGACAGTTCTTGGCGTGCAAGTCGCAGAATATCATGCCAGCAAAGGGCTGAACGTTTTAGTCTGGTCACTCGAAATGTCAAGAAAACAGTTGATCATCAGGCTGATATCAAAGCATTCGGGCATCACAGTCAAAAAAATGAAAAACAACGAAATAGAGAACGACGAGTGGCCGATGATAACTGAAGCGGCAAACAGTGTGACGATGGCAACAAAAACATTACTCGTAAATGACTTGTCTTGCGTCCAGGTAAGCCAAATCAATGACGAATCGAAATTGATCCATCAAAATCTGCTCAAGGATACTGGGAAAGGACTGGATCTGATCGTTGTTGATTACGTTCAGCTCGTCGACGGCACTGAGACTGATAACCAGAACCGACAGCTTGAGATTGCATCGGTATCAAATGGGCTCCGGTGTTTAGCCAAGGACCTTCATATACCTATTTTTGCGCTGGCTCAGCTCAATAGAGATCTCGAAAAGCGCGCCGATAAGCGGCCAAACATGGGTGACTTGCGCGAATCCGGAAAAATCGAACAGGACGCTACGGTTATCTCGTTTTTGTACCGCGATACCGTCT
>CAIYZD010000572.1 GCA_903930585.1 uncultured Geobacteraceae bacterium
AAGTTCTTTCGGCTGTTCTGTCGGCAATCCATAATGTCCATTTTTATCTGGCGATGATGTCAGAGATTCGCCACGCCATCGGAGAGGGCCGCTACCCGGAGTACAAAACCCGATTTCTGTCGGAGTATCAACGCAAGTAGACAAACTTAAACTTAATACTTAATTATATATACCAAATATACTATTTTTGTTACATAAAGAGTACTGTTTACATGACAATCCGGATCTTGTTTCTATATCTATTTTCTCTTTCTGTCTGCACCATGATTTGTACTCCTGACAACTGTCGCGCCGCAGATTCCTGCGGCCCAATGTTACCGGTTGTAGAACAGTCACTCCAAATCCAGCAACAGCAGAGTCAGTTAATTGCCCGGATAAAGGAACTGGAAACACGCCGCTGCGTATCGGAAGAGCGGCTTCTCCAGAAGAAAGTTCATCAACTGAAGGAGATTGGCACCGACGTAAAACTGCAACGACAGTCAATGGAAGATTTTCAAAGGTTCGTCAGCTGGATGAATCTTAATCTGGCGGGCTATACCAAATATATCAAGGCCGGCTCCTACGCGGCACTTGTTGGCCGCATGCTTCCAATTCCCTATGCCGGACAGGCATCGATATTCACCAAATTTGCCGCACAGTTTACGATTGCTCTCAATAACGCCTCGGTCTCTATTAACTCATATCTGGTTTCATCGGACAAATTCATCGCCATGGTTGATGCAATTGATTCATCAAAGTCGATTGATCAAAACGGCGTAAAAGATGCTTCAACCTTCGCCGATACAACGTTACTAAAAGATATGAATGATACTCAAATCAGGCTTGCAACCGTTTCAGACCTGTCTTCAGGCGCCCTCTCCTTTTTGGAAAGCCTCAACCATTACATAAGCGGTACCGATGAATACTGGAACAAGGCAAAGGGGCTGTTTAGAAAAGATGTCGATCCGAAGGAAAAAAGTTTTATATCCGAGAGCACCACACGTTAAAAAACAAAGCGACACTGTTTAACGGAAAGCTGAACAACTTTGAAGAACTCACCAGTAGACAGAGTGCCCGCGTGAAATCGTTGGCGGTTTATGATGAATTATTATCAGAAGTGGCGGCTCAATAAATCGTTTTACTGCACATTAATTTCATTATTATTCACAATGCGGCAATAATCCTTGACGTACGACTTTGTCTGAATTATAAGTAACAGCTCTGGCGGAGTGGTGAAATGGTAGACACAGCAGACTCAAAATCTGCCGATCGCAAGGTCATGCCGGTTCGAGTCCGGCCTCCGCTACCAGTTATAAATAAAGGCTTTACAGGGTTTTTCCTGTGAAGCCTTTTTTCTTTTTCAAAACCCGGAATTTATAATTAGCCACCAATTAGTGGCACGCTTCCGGCGATAATTCCGGCCCCGTTGGGAAGTTCCAGCGTAAGACGCTGCAAATTGCAAAATCCTGCATCGGAAAGCATCTTCAGCAACTCAGCCTGAGAATATGCCTGCCCGTCAGGAGTACCGAGCAGCATGTTCAAAGAAAAAAGTGCCGGGAACGGAGGACCGTCCTGGGAATCGTCAAGCATGAATTCCTGCACCAGAATCATTCCTCCCGGTTCCAGGGCAGACATGGCCTTCTTCAGAACGACAGCACATCCATCAGGTCCTTCACTGTGCAGGATATGCGAAAGCCAGGCAACGTCAAAGCGTCCGTCAATATCATTATTCAGAAAATCACCATCATTGAAGGAAATCCGGGCGGAGAGTCCGAAACGTTCGATGGTTTTTTCAGCAAAACTTCGGGTGGAAGGAAGATCATAGACAACTGCAGTGAGTCCTGAATTATGTTGACAGAAATGGATCGCGTAGGTGCCGGGACCACCACCCAGATCAAGCAGTCGTCTCTGTCCCTCCAGATTAATTTCCGGTACTATCTTCGGCGCCAGTAACATAGCCAGATTAAACATACCCATCAAAAAACTTTCACGGACGGTTTCTTCATTGCTGTCGGAGACCCATTTCCGCACTGCGTGACCACTCGAAACCGCTTCATCAAGACGAGACCAGCCGTCCATCAGGTGATGGTGATGCATGATAATATGACCAAGGTATTGAGGCGAAGTGCGGCACAGATAATCAGCAGCAAACACGGTAGTATTGTACCGTTCATCGCGCTTTACCAAGAGACCGAGAGCCGTTAGCGCGTTGAAAAGCATGCCTCCTCCCCGCACGTCAACCCCGATACGGCCTGCCAGTTCCGCAGCATTCATTTCGATTCCGGAAAGAGCGGTGAATACGTCAAGTTTAACCCCGGCGTGCAGGGCACAGGCACTCCAGTATCCTCCGGAAAGTTGCAACAACTCGGAGGGAGTCCAATCACTTTGAACCATGTCATACTCCTTACGTGACAGACACCTTCAATAATCTGCACAAAACTATCTGCACATTATTCTTGGGGTGGTGGTCTGCCTGTTCTGGTTACATACGCTATATCTTCCCTGTTTTTGGCAATACCCTCGGAACAAAAAGCCCAGATCCGGTAGCTTTCAACGCCCAAAATTGTTATACCGGCGCCGAATACCGCCCAGTAATTATCTTCAAGCGACTTGCCAAAATAATAAAAGAGAAAAAACGCCGTCAAATATCCCACATGGCTGAAACTACTCCGATGCTCAACGCCTGCGGTCATGCGGGAAAGGCTCAGGATTAATGCGGAGAAGGTATAGATCAGGAGTACTATACCGATAATTCGGGCTGATGGAGGTTTACCAAGAAAGGCGGTAACGGTATCAGGAGCGGGAAGAAAGAAAAATCCCCTCCAGGCCAAAAGACTGACAACAAGAAAAAGCGAGAGAGCCAGAATCCCGCGGACGGAAAAACGGTTCAAGCGGTTAATTTCATCGCTTAATTCCTGTCGCAGTATATCAGCATTACTCCGGGTCTCGTTACCATCGGTCGACAGTTGATGTTCGCGTATGTCTGTCATGCAATCCCCGATAGCCTATACGCCATGTTCTGTATTCACGACATCTATCGATTCTGAATTCCGCCTGCTGCCGACAGAGTCCTTTTTCGCGTTGTAATAGCTTGTGGCAATGATATCAAGATCATGCGGCAAGTGAGGTGGCGGTTCGGGAAAATCATCATCTTCCGCAGATAATTCTACATAATGACGCAATCTTTGAAGCGGAAGAAAAACATTTCTTCTCAACAATGCGGTTACTCCGCCGATGGTAAGAATGAGGCTCATTACGGTAAAGATGAGCATTTCGATGCGAAGCATGGCAAGCGACTTTTCAAGTTCCGTCCGTGACAACCCTATGTCCAGTGTCCCCAGAATTTTCTGTTCGGGAAGATGAACATGACAAGCGGCAGATGAACACTCCGGCTCGTTGTAAATGGGGGTCGTAATTGCCATAACACCCATACCATGGGAATTTATAAAGGAGCGGGCCTGCTCCATCGTCCCGAGGGTGGTAACGGGAACGGTTCCTCTATGGCAGACAATACACCCTTCCGCATGTTTATCAACCTGGCGGTTCAACTCTCCTGCAGTGGCAGAAAAGGTTACAATACCTCTCTTGTTGAAAATTCTGACATGATCAACACCCTTTTGTCCACCAACATTACGTATAATTGTCGCCAACATTTCCCGATCAGAATTATGCATCGCATAGCGGGCCGATTTAAGGATGGTATCGGCAAGATTGGAGGCATGAACAATTTCGCCACGATGCAGATCTTCCCGAATAACGGAGTACAGAATCAGGCAACATACCACCATAAATCCGGTTACGGCAAGACCGACCGGGACCAGTGCTTTTCCCACGAGCGTGGCAAACATATCATTCCTCCACAAGGGTGATACCGTCAAGATACTGAACAACAATTACATGTGATGGCATGATTCGCACTTTTCCTTTACGCTGAATGCGGTTTTTCCATCATGGCACCCTCCGCATGATTTCCCGTCTTCCATTTTCTGCATCGTGACTTTCACAGTGCTGCGGTTTGTTTTGTATGTCGATGAATGACAATCTCCACAGGTATAAAGAGACGTGTGAAATTTATGACTGAAAACAACATTACCCGCACTTTTATCTTCAAACAGCACATCAGCAGTCGGGTGACACTTTGAACACTCTTTTACCGAAAATGCCTGTTTTCCATTATGACATGCACCACATGACATCCCCTTCTCCATGGCAGCCATACCGACACGCCTGTTTTTCTGATTTGGGGCATATAATTTCGGATGACAGGCAGTACATGTTGCAACTTCAATATGAAACTTATGGCTGAAATGGGTAGGCCCGGTCTCTTTTATCTTGTACGTTATTTCCCTGACGGGATGACAGGTAATGCATGAATCCAGACCAAAGGCGCTCTTGCCATTATGACAGAATCCACACGATTTCCCCGTTGCCATGTCTGACATGGTACGATGTTTCTTGGAACCGGCGACAAAGAGAGATGGGTGGCACACGCTACAATCCGGAAATGTTGCGAGATGCCGTTTATGACTGAATCCGGTTGGCCCCGTTGACTTGACTGCGTAAACGATGTCTCTGGTTTGATGACAACGGATACATTCCTTAAGCGTAAAGGCTTTCTTCCCGTCATGGCATGCGCCGCACGATTTACCTTTGCTCATATCGAGCATTGAATACTGTTTTTTATTTTTCAAATCGTATATTTCGTCGTGACAGGCTCGGCAGTTTTTGGCGTTTCCCTTCTTGTTGAGATGATTGCCATGACTGAATACCACCTTTCCGGCATTACGGGTCGAATAGGCCACATCCTGTACAGTAACCGCAAACGATGTACTCAGAAACAGCAACAACAGTGCAAGAGCCGAGAAAATATGGCGGCATTTCATAAGATATTCTCCTGAGCGTTTCATTTAGCTGCCAACAGTATTTTCAGGCTTGGAATCTTCGACCATTTCTTCTTCCCACCCGTTCCACATCGGCTTGAAATGAGACAGGGGAGTATGCCCCAACGTTGCCAGATAGATATGCACGAAAAGAAATGCGGTAAAACAGCAGGCAATCAGAAAATGCGTCCCCACCAGCGTTTTAATCCCACCCAGCAGGAGGAGCAGTTCACGTAACGGAGCAACATACATGAGAAGCGCACCGCTAAAAATTACCAGCGGCAATAATACGAGCATGATCATCAGATACGTAGCCTTCTGCATGGGATTGAATTTATGATCCGGGGTACTGTGATGCGGATTGGGTTTTCCGAGAAAATAGGTAAGAAAATAGAAGAACGCCTGGCGGAAAATGCCTGACGTAATGTCTTCCACCGTTGGCACATACTGTTTTATCAGGCTTTTTGCCACAAACAAATAATACCCCAGCCAGAGTGTATACGATATTGAAACAACCACTCCGGCAGTGTTGTGCAATCGGATAGCCGCTTTATACGCCCCGAAAATATTAATATGGTCAGGAAAACGAATCTGAAGCCCGGTAACACAGAGTGTAACGATTCCAAAGGCATTCAACCAATGCCAGATTCTGACAGGCATAGGTGTTACATATACCATCTCTTTATGCTTCATCATCATTCTCCTTTCTGTTTTTCCTGGTCAGAAATCGGAAGAAGCCATGTCCTATCGGTACCGATAATCCCGCTAAAACTATCAAACCACCAATAATATTAAGTGGAGTACTTCTTGTTGATCCAAGCATGTAAAAGTCCGGCGTTCCGTAAAGAATGTCAAGAATTGCCCCTTTTTCGACGGCAACCCTGGTGAAACTGCCGTTTTTTTCCGGAAACGCGATAAAGCTCTTCTGCATGGCTTTTGGTCCGGATGCATGGCAAAAAGAGCAATCCCACCGGTTATTAAGGATCTGGTAACTGTGGGTGACGACCTCCGGTGTCATCATGCCCCATAAGCGCATGTTCTTCCCGCGGAGCAGATGATTGAATTCCCGCAACTCTTCAAGTGAAACAAGGCTGTCGCCGTTCCGATCGATCAATCTCCTGATGTCTTCCCCTTGCGTCAGTTTAACAAGCTCTCCAAACGTAGCTGTTTTGAAGTCCTCTTTTGAGCCCGGCAGACGATTTTCGATAGTCATGGTAATAACGTAATCTTTTGATCCGGTATGGCAGGTTATGCAGAGAAGTGAATCGATATGGAGGTCGGCCTGGGGAAGCCATTTGGAATGGCTTTGTATGGTCTTTCTACTGTCATGGCACCGGGCGCACTTATCGTTAATGTCGTTACCTGACATAAACATCGGCAACTTCACCTCATGCGGATTATGGCACCCGTTGCAACCTGCTTTTGATGCATGGAGGCTTTTTGAATATTCCTCAAAAACAGGACCGTGGCAATCTCCGCATGTTGCTTTCTGAGGGACATAGCCATCTTCGGGATGACCAACCGGAACCCGGTCATGACATGATGTACATCCCACGATAGCATGAGTAGTGGCTGCAAATTTGACCGGATCTATATACTTTTTCACTCCCTCCGGACGCATAATTTCTTTACTGCCATGACACCCCAGACACTTTTCATTATCGGCAACAGCTAAAACGGATGTTGCCGAAAACATGGAAACAGTCAAAAACATCCACATTGTCAGTTGACAGGAAAATATCTTCACTGATTTTTTTCTCTTCGAAAACACCCGTATCTTGTTAACCATGGATCTGGTATACGCATGCATGATTTGAACTCCCTCTCCGGCAGCGGATTTTCGACATAATGGTCACAAAAATAAAATAATTTCCCTATCTTTGTAACACGTATTTTTAATCTTGCAAGCCGGTTTCTTAAAGTACCTCCTTTCAGAAATTGAAAAACTCGAATTCTTTCATGATTCGAAGGTACTTATTTGATTTTTATAAAATACATGGTAGCTTTTACAACAGATATTCAGAAAAGGGACAAGCTCATGGTACATGACAGACTTCTTATTGTTGATGACGAGACCGTTATCAGGGATGGCTTGAAGCGGATTCTCGAAGGAGAATCCTTTGATGTTGAAACATGTTCAAGCGGTTTTCACGCTATCGAAATCATGCAACAGCACGATTTCGACCTGATTATAACCGACCTCAAAATGCCTGGAATGAGCGGTATTGAGGTTTTGAAGAGTGTGCGCACATTACAGCCGGATATACCGGTAATTCTGATTACCGGTTATGCTTCGGTCGATACGGCCGTAGAGGCCATGAAAAACGGTGCGGCAGATTATATAACAAAGCCGTTTACCCCCGATCTGTTACTGGAAAAGGTGCGCAACGCCCTTAGTCAGCGCACGATATCACAGGAGGAGACCCATCTTAAAGAAGAGATCACCCTGCATCACGGTTTTCATCAGTTTATCGGCAATAGCAGGGAGATGCAGAAAGTGTATCACCGGATCATGCATGTTGCCGCCACCAACAGCACGGTCCTTATAACCGGTGAAAGCGGTACCGGCAAAGAATTGGCTGCACGCGCAATCCATGAAAACAGTCCACGGAAGGATAAGCCTTTCGTAGCAGTTGATTGTTCTTCCCTGGCCGAGACATTGCTTGAAAGCGAATTATTCGGGCATGTCAAGGGGTCATTTACCGGTGCAGTCCAGACAAAGACCGGGCTATTCAAGATTGCTGACGGCGGCACCCTGTTTTTGGACGAAGTTTCGAACATCAGCCTCTCCACCCAGGCCAAACTCCTGCGGGCCTTGCAGGAACGCAAAATCACACCTATCGGCGGGACCCAACTGGTAGCTATAGATATTCATCTTGTTGCCGCAACAAACAAGAATCTCAAAACCATGTCACATGAAGGAACGTTTCGGGAAGACTTGTTTTTCCGGCTTAATATAATCCCGATCGAACTCCCCCCGCTTCGCGACCGCAAACAGGATATCCCGATTCTTATTCGTCATTTTCTCAAAAAATATACGGTCGAAATCGGCAAGGAAATCAGGGGGGTTGCTCCCGATGTTATGTCGTTTCTTGAAAACTATTCTTATCCGGGGAATGTGAGAGAGCTGGAAAATATGATCGAGCGGGCGGTGGTACTGGCGGAAGGGGATATTATCCGCAACGCAGATCTTGAACTTTGGGATAGTTCAGACAGCGCGCCGCTTACCAGAATTGAACGCATCCCGGTGAACATGGAAGAACTCAAGGAGATGAAGCGTCACATTCGCGATCATGCCATGGAGTCGTTGGAGAGTGCTTTTGTGCGCAATGCCCTTGAACGCAACAATTGGAATGTCACCAGAGCGGCCGAAGAGACCGGCATCCTGAGACCCAATTTCCAGGGGATGATGAAAAAACTGGGGATCTCGATCAAAGGGGAGCATTGACGGATCAGCCGGAAACCGGCAGCATGACGGTGAATGTCGTCCCCTCTCCTCTCCCGCTTTTTACTTCGATCTTCCCGCCATGATTTTCGATGATCCCGTACGAGATTGACAAACCGAGACCGGTACCCTCGGCCTTGGTGGTAAAAAAGGGATCAAAAATCCTGGCGATATTTTCGTCGGATATCCCGTCACCGGTGTCTTTCAGAGCGGCACAGACATACATCCCGTCTGCCGTCGTATATGTGGATATAGCCAGTTCTCCGCCACGAGGCATCGCATGACCTGCATTAATTACCAGATTCAAGAACACCTGACGAATCTGATTTGGGTCAACCGAAATGTGCGGCAGCCCTTCAGCATATTTTTTCCCTATGGTTATGCTGCTGAAGTCCGGTTGCTTGTGAAAAAGTGTCACAACCTCATCAAGAAGTGCATCAAGGGCTATGTTTTCTTTTTGCGGCAGCGATTCACGGCTGAACGCCAGCATATTTTTTACAATTCCTGCGCACCGCTCCGTCTCTGAAATAATTCTTTCAACATCTGGTAACAGGGCCTGATCAAGCCTTTTGTCACTTTTCAGTATAGAGGCGAACAGAAGGATGCCGGTCAACGGATTATTGATTTCATGGGCTACCCCTGCCGCAAGAGTTCCGAGTGAAGCCAGCTTTTCCGAACGGCGCAACTGCTCTTCCATACGCATAATTTCTTTACTTCGCTCTTCGACCTTGCTTTCAAGACTATCAGCCCACCCTTTCAAATCCTTGTCAGCCCTGCCGAGGCTTTCGGTCATACTATTGACCGATTCGGATAGCTCCCCAAGCTCATCCCTGCTGGAAACAGGAACCCTTGATTCGAGGTCCCCTACGGCAACCAGAGCACTGTGCCGAACCAGTCGCTGCACCGGGATATCAACAAGATAATGAGTCAGAATGGTAACCAGCATACCGATTATCAACAGAAGCATACAGGTCAATATGACAAATTCCAGGCGATATTCATGGGATTTTTGTCTGAGCATTTCCAGGGAAATAGATATATCCAGAAGCCCCAGCACCATGTCGTTTTTGCCATGGAAATGGCAGGAGGCAGCGGAACACGCCGGTTGATTATAAATTGCCTTGGTAAAGCCCAGCGCCTCTTTCCCTGCTCTGGTGCGGATAATCCGGCTGCGGTTCATTGATGATGTCGACAGGTCGGGACGTGTGGAATTGTGGCACATGATACATTCATCAGCATGCTTGCCGATCACAGACCCGATTTCTTCATGTATGCTTGAATAAACCACCCTCCCCGTTTGATCAATCAGCCGTATATGTTCAATATTCTTGCTTTCTGCGATTCTTCCGATCATATGATACAAGCTGGTTTTATCATTTTTCATCATGGCGTCATACGTGCTCTGGCTGATTACGTCGGCAACTTCTTCCGCATTTGCAACAGCATAATCCACCATGACTTTTCTGAAGTTCTTCAGGTTGATGTTATCCAGCACCCCCATAAAAACAAGCAGGATCAGCGATGTTGCAAACGTGAGTTTTGCGATAAGCGGTATACGCATTTTCATGCAGGTAATCCTTCAGATTTATCGGTAGCAATCACTGTTTATGGAATATATACACCCGATTCAACCGGTAATAGCGATCATTCCCTTTCCTGCCGGGCTTTCCGGACGAAGCAGAACCGGTACACGTATACCTTTACTATACCTTCAGCGTGGATCAGAAAACAAAAAAATAACATAAATGGCCTGAGCTATTTTAACAACCCAATTTTATTACATATTTTCTAATATATTGCACACCATGCGTTTTGGCATACTCAATGCTGTTAGTAGATCAAGCAGAGAGAACATCGTAATAAAGGAGTACGTCATGAAAACGTTGGCAATACTGATGGGAATAATAGCTCCGGCAACCGCATTTGCCGCCGAAAATAGCGCAACAGGAAACGATGGAATATTTATCTGGATTTTTCTCGGTTTCTTCGCAATGATTGTTGTCGGACAGCTCATCCCGGCGGTCATGTTAATTGCAGGATTAGTCAAAGGAATCACTGCCAAGCGCGCCGTAAAAACAGAAGCACGGTGACTTCAGACTATGTATGGCGCGGGTTTTCTCTGGGAGTTCGCGCCTTGAGTACAATGAAAATGAAAAGGTGATTGAGAGGTTTCGTCATGTGGCAGCCAACCGAACGTTTTTTTATAAAATGCCATGTTGCGGGTTCGATAGCCACGCTTGTCTGTTGCGTAACCATAATCGGTATCTGCCTTGCCCCGGCATTTTTTCCGGGCATATACAGATTAGTTGTTGATGATCGCATCGGTATTATTATACCGTACCTTCTGTTTATTGCTGTCGGAGAGTCTGTTTTTTCGATCTGGTATTTTCTTTTACGAAAAAAAGATTAATTCATCAGTACCTGAGGGTACCAACGGAGGGAAGAGTGGATAGCAGTCCGGTTGACCTGGCATCATACGCGAAAATCATGACAAAGACCCGACGGGATCGCAGGTTTTTTTTTGCTACGGTGCTTATCTATATTCCTGCCATAGTAATCACCCATTATTTTTCACCCACAAACAGAGCCATGGGGACGGTTTTCTGTATCTGGGTTGTTATTTTAATCGGTACCACTTTTCGCGTTGCGCTCAGCAGATGTCCAAGATGTGGAAACTATTTTCATTTGCATGGAGTGACTCTCCTCATCTTGCGCAAATGTCTCCACTGCCAACTGCACATAAATACAGATACTGTTTCGTAACAAGCGCCTAAGCTGCCATTCTCAGACTATTATTTCCCAGGCGCTCCCGGTTTGACTCCGGGCACTCCCAATGGCGCCGAAGATCCATCGAATATCTGCTCTTTCAATATCTGGCCGCGGGGGGATGTTTCTTTCGGGACGGTGTCGTTCGGCTTCAACTCCTTTGCCGGCAGATGGTCCGGCAGTGACTGCGGTTGAAGTTTTGGTTGGCTTTCTTTGGGCAGATCTTTTGCTTTGCCCTCTCCGTTGTGCAATTCTTCCTCTTTCGCAGCCGCAAGGAAATCGATATCCCCATAATAACCGACGACGGTCTCACCCGTATTGTCGCTATCGGTCATAATGGCAATAGCTCCAACTTTCGGCGGTTCCTCACCAAACACCATTCGATAGTCATCGACATAATTTCGTTTATTTGTCACCCATTTTCCGGCCAGTTCATTTCCGGAGTTAACGGCAATCATCATGGCATTTTTTGTATACGGACTACGGAGCGATTCACCCTTTGCCATTACGTTACCCCACACGTACTCAATCGCCCTGGTCCGTGAAAAAAGTCCGCGTGGAAAAACCACGTACAGACGCACCGCAAAATCGTGCCCTTCTTTGGTCCGCTCATTTCCTTTTTTAACCGTGTGATCAATCTTCCAGCTCCAGGAAATAACAGGATAACTTTTGGGATCAAGGCTGAATTTGTACAGAAGACCCGAACCCGCATTGACACTTTTCCCCATCAAGACAGATTTTCCGTTTTCCTTAATAAAAGAGTAGCTGGACTTTCTGGTGTTCCATATGGTCTCTTCTTTCCAGCCGGCTAGATCACCGGCACTGAATTTGCCGATGTGAAGTTCCAATTCGTTACATTTTGCACCTGTCGGACTCAGAACCATGATAATAACGAGGGCAACGTAAAGCGGAAGTACTTGATGATTCATTGATGGTCCCTTAGTAATGTGGCGTACCGCTGAATTGTTTTGCTGAGTATATCATCTTAGGATACCCTGGTCGCTAGTTTTGTGATGCAGACACTCCAAAACCACCGATTCAGACAAAAAAAAGCCCCGAAACAGCTCCGGAGCCTTTCCATTCACGGGGGTGACGCAACGTAGAGTCCCCTCACATGTCTTTCAACAGAACTGCTTCTCCCAGAGCCGCTTTCAACTCCTTTTCATCCTTGATGGAGAGTGAAGATCGCAACAATTTCCCATTGTATTTTTTAAGTTCTTCTACTACGCTTTCAGAAATTGATTTATGGACCCGGATAAAAATGGCCGAACTCCCGGGCTCCAATATTTCAGCAACATTTTTGACATAATCATCACCAATTCCGATATGCTTCAGGACCTTGACCGTCTCTCCTACCGCAGCACCAATTACTCCTCCGACCAGAAGACCGACAAGCCCACCAAACATCATGCCAAACTGTCCGCCTTTGGCTGCATCGCTCATGACCAGAAGATTACTGTGCTTGATTTTTATGGTCCCATCCAATTTCCTGATGGCAACAACTGCGTCGTCAAGGTTTATTTTGTGTATTTGCTGCATTTTTTCCAAATCCAGAAGGACCTCATCTGCTGCAGACTCACCAATAAATCCAGCCGTGATAAATTCGCTCATACAATTTCTCCTCACCCGTTAGATTCTGATAAATAATAGTAGCAGGTTACAAAATAAAATCAATCGAGGGTGCTAAAATGATTTCCGATATCACTATGTCAACCACTTTTCCAGCTTTGCAAGCAAATCAGGTAGTAAAAGCGGCTTGGAGAGATGGTCGTCCATACCGGCGGCGATACATATGTCGCGATCCTGCCTCATGGCATTTCCTGTCAGGGCAATGACCGGTATGTCATGGCGGCGCACGGCTGATGCCGGATTCCGGATGATGGCGGTAACTTCATAGCCATTCATTTCAGGCATCATACAGTCCATCAATACCAGTGCATAGTCATTATTCTCAAGCGCCTGCACTGCTTCCTTGCCGTCACCGGCAACATCGACGATATAACCGTAACTCTTCAGCAGTTTGGGTACTATTTTCTGGGCACTTGGATCATCCTCGGTCAACAGGATACGGATGGGAGTAGCGCCATGGCCCTCATGTAACAGACAAGTCGGCTCCACCCTCCTCTCATACGAGGTAGAAAGGTGTGGGATACTACTCCTGCCCCCCCCTACCTTCCGACCGTCTTGGAGGGAGGTTTCGGTCTGTTTTCTCATCGCCACAGTGAACCAGAACGTAGACCCGGCACTTTCGGCACTCTCGGCGCCAATGCTACCTCCCATAAGCTCTGCCAGACGTTTGCATATTGGCAATCCCAGTCCGGTGCCACCATATTTACGGGTCGTAGAACTGTCAGCTTGAGTAAAAGGTTCGAATATATGTTCCAGCTTGTCCGCCGGAATACCTATTCCACTGTCGCAGACGATAAACCGAAGGGTAACGGAGTGTTCATCTTCGCAATCTTTCCGGATCTGGAGCGTTACGATACCTTTTGCGGTAAATTTAATGGCGTTGCCGATGAGGTTTATGATGATCTGGCGGAGTCGGCCAGCGTCACCTCTCAGTGCCGTTGGAACTTCGGGATCTATTGTTGAAGAGAGTTTGACTCCTTTATCGCGGGCTTGAAGTGCCAAAAGAGTAAGGGTATCTGATATCAGCGTATGCAGACTAAAGTCTGAAGTTTCCAACTCTATCCTGTCAGCTTCAATTTTGGAGAGGTCAAGGATATCGTTAAGCAGGTGTACTAGCCTGATTCCGGAGTTTTTTGCGCTATTTGCGTATTCCAGCTGTTCCTGAGTCAGATCGGTATGCTGAAGAAGTTCGATCATACCGATGACGCCGTTCATTGGTGTACGTATCTCATGACTCATAGTGGCTAGAAAACGGCTTTTGGTGATATTCGCCGATTCGGCTGCAACTTTGGCCTCAAGAAGTTCCTCTTCCATCAGCTTGCGCTGGGTTATATCGTATGCCGTCCCACTCGCACCGACAATATCGCCATTTTCGTTAGTCACAAAGAGAGCATTGAATACCAGATGAATTTCATTTCCGAATTTCCCCCTGTACGTAGTTTCATACCGGTCAATCACTTCTCCCTGCATCAACGCATTGAACTTGAGCACGTCCCGTTCGGCATACTCAGGGGGTTGAAAGTCACAAAAAGTTTTTCCAAGCATTTCATCCAGTTCATAGCCAAATGTTTGCTCCCACGCCAGATTAAGGTAGGTGTATCTTCTCTCGGCGTCACATTGCCAGATCAGATCCTGCGACGTCTCGACAAGTGAATGATAAAGAGCTTCAGACTTTCTGAGTGCAATCCCCGCCTGTTTGTGCTTGGCAATTTCTGCGGTCAATGCGCTGTTGGTTGCATCCAGCTCCGCCGTCCGCTGACTAACCCGCATCTCCATTTCAGTATAGGCCTGTTTTAGTGCTTCCTGTGACTGCCGACGCTCCGTTGTGTCGCGAATCGATTCTATAGCGCCGACCCGTTCACCCTTTGTGTTGTACAGCGACGCCACAGAGGCCCAGACATAGGCCCCTTTTCCACCGAACAATGCGGGACAGAAAGCCTCGGCATGTAAAATAGTATTTTCCATCACAACATCATTGTATTCAAAGGCAAGATTTTCATTATCCGCGTCCAGCAGATCAAGCAGGCTGTGTCGCCACACACCGTAAAAGGGAATCGTATAGGCATTATCCCCTTTTCCGAGCATATCCTCCTTGCTGATCCCGGACATTTTTTCCATGGCGCTATTCCAGATAATCACCTTCTTATCGTTATTGACGACAAAGGTTGCATCAGGAAAGAAATCGATGATATCGAGGAGCTGTTGCCTCGATTCTCTCATCTCTTCAGTAATTTTCCGGGTCTCGGCAATCTGTTTCGATAATGTATTCGCCATATCCCTGAAATTATTAATCAGGTGATTTGCCTCCTTGATACCACTCTCCGGCCACTCGATTCCCGCACCGTCCGTTGCCAGTCTGACAGGCAGTTCATACGTCAGCTTACGAAGCTGCGCCAGGGTAATGACAACCTTGCGACTGACAAATTCAGCCACCAGCAGTGACACGAGCAGAATCAGTAACAACCGGGTCAGCTTGCCGGTATAGGAGTCGTAAAGAATTTTCTGAAAGGGAGCCACCGGTTGTTCCAGGATCAGTTTCCATTCCGCCAGGCTGCCAACAACTGCTTCCGCGACATAATACGACTTCTTCCAACGTTCAAAGAAAGGGGTGTTGAGATTCACAGCAGGAACCCACTGACTGATACTTGCATCAAGACGAGTGAGGGATCCTTTGCCTCGTACAAAGGGTGACATGACCGCCTGATCGGAGCGGTTAGTCATAATGACGGTACCATTTTTATCAATCAATGTGTAAAGCGTATCTTTGTGATCCGTACTCTTGTCAAGATGATCCCTGATCTGTTCCAAGCTCAGGCTGGCGATAACGTTGCCGCCATATCCGCCGCGAATGATTACGGGAGCAAGCAACAGGACAATCGGCTTGGGAGTGCCGATCCTCCCCATGACTATTTCAGAAAGCATCGGCTTGAGTGTCCGTTTGATTTGTTGAATGTAAGGACGATCAGCGATATTTTTACCGATACTTTTCTCTCCATGTTCGTCGAACTGCGGGTAGAAAGCGATGATTGTTGCTTCTCTGTCCACCAGTCCTACCCGCTGAAAATTTGTATCGGACTTCCTTGTCATTTCCAGAAATGGTTGCACCTGCTGCGGGGTGAGTGAAGCAGCCATATTTGCAAGATTGACAACAGCTGATTTTCTGTTTTCCACCCAGGTTTCCAGGCGTTGATCCACGCTCCGGCTATCTTGAATCAGCTCTGAACGGAGGTGGTGGTCCGTTACGGTAAAATCGTTTCTACTTTCAACTGACAATATGATCAGAGCAGGACACAATACAAAAAATGCCAGCAGGTTGTAGACAATTTCACGGTATGAGATGAGAAACACGCGCGAACCGTGGGCATACCCAATAAAGATCAGGCGGGCAACCAGAGCATTGGCAATACCGTTCAAAGCCTGTTTGGTCATAATGATGTAGGTTGTGCTGAGAGGGGCATGTATGAAAACATGGCAGAACAGGTAGGCTAGCGGCATGCCGACCAAAAGCCAGAAGAGCGTATCGGCCAGCACCAGACCTGTCTTTCGGTGCTCCATCAGCCAGCCGACGACAAACACTTCGGCGGTCATGGTGATGATCGAGTAGGGATTATTCCAGGAGAAGTAGGTATAGCCGGCTATAATGGCGGCGGCCGCGATGCCGCGGCCAAGCCCGAAGAACTGTAAAGCCAGTAGCGCAAAGATGCTTCCAAAGATGAAATAAATATCAAGGAAGATCGGAAATTGGAAATAATTGCCGGCCAAACCGGCTGTGATCAATGCCAAAAGGAGTGGAAAACGGTATTTTTCAGCAATTATGGTAGTAGAAGGAGGTACTTTGACCAAAGTCTGCTCCTGAAATTGGGCTATTAAAAAAACACCTGAGACCGCGTACTGCTGATGGCACTATCCCTGCTATCCCCACATCAGGTAACCAGGCTCGTATATATTACCCAGAATTGTATGATGCGGTGCGACACGTAACATAAAACCATGCCGTCCGCAGAAACGGCACTCCAGAAAAGCGCTGAATTCATAGATAGCATTGTCAAGTAGTCCCGTAACCTTAAGCGGCACCGTTTCACCTCCCAGAATAGTTCCGGTGGAGTCAAGCACCCCGAAATACCCTTCTACTGAAACGTCATCAAGAGCTATTTCTCCAAGGTAGATACGGGCAGAAACAGGGACCAGACTCCCAACCGCCACGGCATCGGAAACATTGGCTTCGGCTTGTACAATGCGTATCTGCGACCAGGATTTAAATACCCGCTCTTTCCAACGCACCAGATCCAGAGCCAGCGCCAGGTTGTCATCTACCAGTTTCTGCCACTGTGCAAACGCCGGGATATAAGAATGTCCGACATATTCCTGCACCATGCGGTCGGTTGAAAATACCGGGCAAAGGCTCTGCATAGATGCCTTCATTGTTGCAACCCATGAACGGGGTACACCATCGCTCCCCTTTTCATAAAAAATCGGTATCAGCTCTTTTTCCAGCAGATCGTACAGAGCCCGGCCTTCAACCTGATTCTGGTATTCGATATCCTCGTAGACCTCTCCCTTACCGATTGCCCAACCGTTGTTCCTGTTGTACCCTTCGCACCACCAGCCATCAAGAACACTTACGTTCAGGCCGCCATTAAAAGCGACCTTCATACCACTGGTGCCGCTGGCCTCCATCGGCCTCAACGGAGTATTGAGCCAGACATCGACACCCTGCACCAGATGGCGGGCGACCTCAATGTCGTAATCCTCTATAAACACAATCCGGTGGCGAAAACGCTCCTGATGAGAGGCTTGTACGATTTGACGTATCAACTCTTTCCCTTCCTGATCCTGGGGATGAGCTTTTCCGGCAAAGATAAACTGCACCGGCATTGCAGGGTTATTAAGAATTGCAGCCAATCGATCAAGATCTCGCAGCAAAAGAGTGCCACGCTTATATGTTGCAAAGCGCCGGGCAAAACCAATCGTCAATACCTCGGGATCAAGGACCTCCTCGGCAGTGGCAATCTCTTTAGATGTTGCACCAACTTTGATCAA
The DNA here is from genome assembly GCA_903930585.1 of uncultured Geobacteraceae bacterium. Classification (GTDB taxonomy): domain Bacteria; phylum Desulfobacterota; class Desulfuromonadia; order Geobacterales; family Pseudopelobacteraceae; genus JACRCG01. The sequence goes on from CAIYZD010000572.1 coordinate 17,740, forward strand.
TTGATCTATTAACCTCTTCCGGGCAAAGTCAACCAACTTTTCACGGCAATTCTGCTGCGTTCGCCACAGTTCGGTGTCCGGAATCCTGGAGAGGCGATGCCAGACCGTATGATTTGTCGGATCTTCCATCCAGCGTGTTCCCAGATAGCGTATCAACAGGCTTGACATCTGGTTGGACATCCAGGTTCGAGTGTGGATACCGTTGGTTATCGAGGTAATCGGCACCTGTTCCAAGGGCAATTCCGGCCACGCATTTCGCCACATCCGGCGCGAAACCTCACCATGCAACTGACTGACACCATTGATATGACCGGCCAGCTTGAGAGCCAACACCGCCATGCAGAAGGACTCTTGTGCATTTCTCGGATTCTGGCGACCAAGAGCAATAAATTCGTCGTGGCAAATCCCGAGGGTTTTAAAATAATTTACAAAAAACGTGTCGACCAGTTCCGGTGGAAAGTGATCGATTCCAGCCTCGACAGGTGTATGTGTGGTAAAAACATTTCCGGATTTGACAATTTCCCGAGCCTCGGAAAAACTGATGCCGCGTTTTTCCATCAGCAGGCGGATACGTTCCAGAGCCAGAAAAGCTGCATGTCCCTCATTCATATGGCAAACATTAGGAATAATGCCCAGAATCCTGAGGGCACGGATACCTCCGATGCCGAGCAGAATTTCCTGAATCATGCGCATTTCCTTGTCGCCAAAATAGAGCTGTGCCGTGATCAGGCGATCTTCCGGACTGTTTACCTCCAGATTGGTATCCAGCAGGTAAAGGGGTATGCGACCAACCTGAACCCGCCAGATATGCACCTTGAATTTCCGGGGACCAAACTCCAGTTCAAACAAATGCGGCACACCGTTTTCGTCACGCTCCAGGGTCAATGGCAGATTATAAAAGTCGTTCTCAGGATAATATTCCTGTTGCCATCCATCGTTATTGAGATACTGGCGGAAATATCCCTGACGGTAAAGCAACCCAACCCCGACAAGTGGAAGTCCAAGATCGGATGCCGATTTCAAATGATCTCCAGCCAGAATGCCGAGACCTCCGGAATATATGGGTAGTGACTCATGCAGACCATATTCCATGGAGAAATACGCTATCTTCATTGTTGGAGTACCGGTACAACTGTTCTGAAACCATGTCTTTGCCTCAAGATACTCCGTCAGTTTTTCGTCCACCTTATTCAAGTGAGCCATAAAACCTTCATCATTTTTGAGCGATTCCAGTGTGGTCTGCTGAAGGATACCAAGCATCTCAACCGGATTGTGGCGAGTTGATTGCCACAAATCGGCATCAATCCGGCGGAACAGGTTGATGGCATCGATCTCCCAGCACCACCACAAATTATAGGCGATACGCTGGAGCGCTCCCAGTTCTTCGGTTAGTAACGGTACAACCGTGAATGTGTGCAGCATTTTTGTAAAATCCATACTGATCTCCCTGAAACAGCCGGATAATTCAAGTTTTGCCGAGATTCGTGAGCAGGTGTGCAATGCTTGTCAGCACCCCGGTTCTTTCAAAAGGTTTGGTAATGTAGTCCGCGGCGCCATTGGCAAAACCGACCGCCCTGTTTTTCTCATCTGCATGGGCAGATAAGAAGATTACCGGGATGTCACGTGTTCGCGGGTCTGCCTTGAGAATCCGACAGGTCGTAACGCCATCTTCCTCCGGCATTGTAATGTCCAGCAGGATCAGAGAAGGTTGCACCTGTATGGCAAGATTTCTCCCTTCGCGTCCGGAATATGCCTTATACGTAAGATATCCGGCCGGACGAAGTATTACCTCAAGCAACACGGCATTAAGAGGTATGTCATCAATGATCAGAATTATCGGTTGGGATTTATGCATTTCGGACCACTCTCAATAGATGTCGCTTTTTTCAGTCACCACGACACCATCTGTTAAGAACTATTCCATCAATCATCCTTACAGAATATATAGCAGGTTTCAATAGTAAGCAATATACAAGAAATGCGGCTTTGTGGTTCTTGCTCCAGCATAAAGTATGTTTTGATTATTACTGAAGAGTGTTTTTTGTTCCGGTTTTGTGCCAGTTTTGGCAATCTGCCTATTTTTTAGAATCGCGTGTCTCCTGCCTTTGTTAATGAAACAAACAGGCAGTTCAAAAAAACTATTGACACAGTATTTCAGGTAGTTACACATGGTGAGTATTCACTGAGCAAACCGACAAAACCCCTGTGTTTATATTACATTTTTATGACTTTTCCACTTCATCAACAGGGTTATCCACAATTTTTGTTGAATCATTTCCACGCTCGAAAAAACAGCTACTTACTCTTTTACGAGCGTAATTTGTCTAACCGCTACATTAAATTTTCACGAAATTTCTTTATGATCGTATCGGGCGTAAACTCATGCCATAAAC